>JACZTW010000249.1 GCA_022573485.1 Planctomycetota bacterium | reverse complement strand
GTGTGCCCGGACCGCCAGGGTCGCCATTACACGGAGGAATCTGAGATGGCCAAATCTACGGCCCGGAAGAAGTCTGCGACGAAGCAATCGGCAAGCAATGCAGAGCGTTCTCAAAAGAAGAGAGCGACAAAGCCGACGCCGATTGAGAAGAGGCTCAGGAATAATCTAGGTCGGGAAGTCCACAAGTTTACCCAAGCGTATGCCCGAACGGGGCAAGCTCAAGATATCTTCGCTTGGATCGAAGGCCAGACGCACTGGGCGTGGAAAATAATCGCTCGGCGACATCAGGTACACGAAGAATCCGCTCCCCATCATGACGGGACATCTAAGCTGCGGGTTGACTACGGCACCGAGGACAATTCAATTACTATGGCCCGCCAGCGTGCTAGATGGGCTGTCTTGGCACTCAGGCATCTTCGGGACCTGCGCGATGCCGCCGACCGAAACGAAATGGCGATCGTGGCAGACCATGCCTGGCAGGTTGGCAGTTACATCGGTCCAGCGATAAGGAAGCCGCCATGGGGGGTTCAGTTTCAGATAGATGAATCCACGGCTGAGAAAACCAAGAAGGAAACGAACCGGAAGCGTGCGAGGACCGCGACTGACGGAAAAAAACTCACCGCCAAAGGACGCCACAAAGCAATACAGGAAGAATTTACTGCTGCCCGACACGAGTGCCCCGAGTGGACCAAACGCTGCAAATTGATTGCCGAGCGCCACCAAACTGTGCCCGTTCCCGAGAAGCTAAATGTACTCAAGCCAGAGCACGGCTACTCGCTTCGTGCCATCAAATCAGTCTGCAAAGGACTCGCTTGAATCGCCACGAAGTGCAACTCCCACGGAGTTGCACCGGTCTCAGAAAAAAGTTAGTGCAACTCCAATGGTGTTGCACTAACCCTCTTGCCATTCGTTCCTTCTGAACAGAATGCCCTCGGTAGAATTGCTTGTAGATGAATGAACAAGCAATTTTCGGAGGGCCTTTTTCATGCAAATCTTCACGCTCCGCAATCTAGCGGAAATCAACAGCGTACCAGACTACAGCGTTAGCTACGCAATCCGTGTACACGGTCTGGAGCCGACACAGCGAGTTGGCAAGGGGATGCGGCTCTGGTCGGAGGATGACCTGCCGCGCATCCGAGAGGCGCTCCGAAAAACGGGCGCGCTTCGGCCGGACACAGACGCGACTCTCGCAGAGGAGACGGCGTGAGCGACCCAGTCAGTCAAGTTGAATTGGAAATCGTCAACGGCGATGCGCCGCTCAGCGATCGCGCTCTCGATGCCATCGCCGATTTGCTGTTGGCGATCGACGACGTACATGGGCGGCGTTGCATTTGTGTCAGAGCCGTATGAAAGGCAAATTACACCAGACACGCTTGCGCGACTCGATGCGTTTACTGAGAAGTTAGGGATCGAGTGGCACATCTCGGCCAATAGTTGGTGGTATCCGGGTTGGACGATTCGGATTCTGTTCTATGAGCCCGATGAAACGGAAGGCAGTACAGGATGAGTACCACACCTGAAAAAACCGTTATCGAATTTGCGACAGGATCCGCCCACGCCGGTTTGTCGGTGGTGACCATCCGGGCCGATGGCAGCAAGAGGCCGATCGGCGCCTGGAAGCAGTACATGAAGCGCATCGCAGGCGACGACGAAATCCGCAAGATGTTTGGCAGCAATGGCGCGGCGGGGGTTGGCATCGTTGCCGGCAAGGTTTCCGGCGGCCTGGAAATCATCGACTTTGATCGAGTGGGCCTCTTCGAGCAATTTGCTGATCGAGTTGAGCAGAAACAGCCGGGCCTGATCGACCGCCTCACTCGCGTGCGAACACCGCGAATGGGAACACACCTCTTGTACCGTTGTGAACAGATCGAGGGCAATCAAAAACTCGCTCAGGAGCCGGTCACCGACGAAGAAACCGGCAAGCTGAAACCCGAGGTGATGATCGAAACGCGCGGCGAAGGCGGCCTCGTCGTAGCGGAAGGATCGCCGCCGGAATGTCATCCGACCGGCAACCTCTATCGTCGTTTCGCCGGCCCGGACCTAACGGAGATTCCTACGATCAGTGTCGAGGAACGCGACGTGCTGTTGCAGGCGGCGCGTTCGTTCAATCTCTGGCGCGAACCAGTTGAGACGTCGGCCAAACCGGGAGCAACTGTGCCCAAGTGCAGCGGAATCACGCCGGGCGACGCCTACGCCGCCAAGACATCGTGGGAAGAAATTCTCGAACCGCACGGCTGGACGCAAGTCGGGTTTTCTGGTGACAAAGTGGAGTGGAGAAGGCCGGGAAAAAAACAGGGAATGAGTGCGACAAGTTATATTAGCAACGATTCGGGGGGGAGGTTTTTTCGTGTTTCAGCGACAACGCCTTTCCATTCACCGGGGCGCGGGACGGCAAGCCGTGTACGACGTATACCAAGTTTGGGGCTTACGCGGCGTTGCATCATGGTGGCGATCACTCAGCGGCGTGCAAGGCACTGGCGAGCGAAGGATTCGGAGAGCAACGGGGCGGAGGTAGCCGGACCGCGAAGGCGACTGCCCGGGAAGCCGACCGCGCGCGGAAGCCTGCCAACGGTTCGGAGCGCCAAGGCAGCACCAAATCTGGCATCGCCAACTTCGTCGTGTCGTCGGCGACGGACGCGGACGGCAAGACGAAGAACACTCAACGGCCTATGGACATGCGGGAGTTGCTCGGCGTCGTCAAAGGCGCAACGAACGACTGGCCGCGACGGGTCGGGCGCGCAATGTTCATCCATGCCGACGACGCCATTACTTGGCTCGAAACCGCCAATGCAATGTTCGGCTGGCTTGGATCAGCAGTGGGAACTGCCAGGTGGTCCAAGGCCATCGGCTGCATCACCAAGGGCGAACTGTTCGCCGAGTTGAGGCGCAAAGGCAAGGATTATCGGGCCGTTGAGCTACATCCGCGGGTGCCTTCGCTGTCAAACGTCTACTGTACTTACCCGACGCCCGAGCCCGGCGACGGGACGGCTCTACGCGAACTGCTGGACTGCTTCAGCCCGGCGACACCGATCGACCGCGACCTGATCCAAGCGGCCTTTATGACGGGCATGTGGGGTGGGCCGTCTGGATCACGACCGGCTTTCGTCTTCACCAGCGACCTGGGGCGGGGCAAGGGAAAGACTACTGTGGCTCAGATGGTCGGCCGACTGTTCGGCGGCACAATCGACTTCTCGACCAAGGATAGTATCAACGACATCAAGGAGCGGTTGCTGTCTTCAGAGGCGTCAGTCAAGCGGATCGCCCTGATTGATAACATCAAATCACTGCGATTCAGTTGGGGTGACCTGGAAGGGCTCATCACGTCGGACGAAATCAACGGACGGAAAATGTACGTTGGCGATGCCTCGCGACCCAACACCATGACGTGGTTCCTGACGTTAAACGGCGCTAGCTTGTCGACCGACATGGCTCAACGGTCAATTTTGGTCAAGGTCAAGAATCCCAAGCGGACTGCGACATGGGAAGAGGACACCCGGCGGTTCATTGAGGACCGCCGAGATCAGATCATCGCTGATCTTGTCGGCTGCTTACGAGCGGAGCAATACGAACTGCCCCGATACAGCCGGTGGGCAACGTGGGATCGCGGTGTATTGTCACGGCTGCCGGAGCCCGCCGAGGCCCAAAAGGTCATCCTTGAACGACAGGCGGAATGCGATGCCGAAGCTGAGGATAACAGCATCATCGAGGAGCACTTTGGAAAGCAGATCGAACGTCTCGGATACGCCACTGATCGGGACGAAGTGTTCATTCCAAGCGAGACGGCGGCGCAAAAGCTGTACCGAGTGATCGACGCGCTGAGGTGCGAAATGGACAACCGAGTTTTTCGAGAGCATCCGGCCGATGCTTCAGCACGGGTTTGCTACGGTGGCGAGACTTCGGGAGTTGAGAACGGATGACAACGACCGACGTGGTGAATGAGCTTCAGCAGATTCGGATCGAACGCGATGAGGCCGTTCGAGAGAGAGACGCGCTTCGACAGCAGGCGTTCGAGTTGACGAAGCGGATCTTCGAGTTGAATGTCCACGAAGAGCAGATATCACCCCACTAATAGATTGCGTTGTGCGAAACAGTATCAAAAACTCGATAGATTTGGATGAAAACGGAGTCAAGCCTGCGTTAAAGGACTGTCTTGGTGACGAAAATCACCCCGGAAACTATAAATCGAAACACCCACCGAGGCCCACCACAAAATAATCCCGCCAAAGGACTCACGGGCGCGCGGGGAGCCCCCTTCGCTGTAGCGGTGTGAGCGGACCAACAAAACATGCTTAAAACCACGAAAACCACGACGATTGCAAGGAAATTCGCGGCTGAGCAACCACCCCTGACTGCGATGTCCCCAGACGACGAGCGGCGAGCACTTGCCCAGGCAAAGGCTTACCTGGTGGCCCGGCGCCGCGGTCCCGGCCGGCTCAATGTCCAGCGGCAACTATGGATCATCAAGCTGATTGAACGCGGTATGTACTAACGGTTTCCCCGAAGACTTAACCAATCCGCCAGCCCGGTCCCGTTTACAAACCAACTAAACCCCATGACCGCCACACAACTCGACAGCATCATCGTCAAGATGCGTCGCCGCAGCCGCAAAGGCGTCGCCGCAGCCTCGCACGGCCAAGTGCCCGGAACTCCACCGCCACGAAAAACCCATGATCGCCGACGCCGAACGGCACTCAACCAGCAAAAGCAGCCCCACCAACCAGAGCAGGAAAGCTTGCTTTCTCGCGCCGCCAAAGACTGACTTTTTACATTTCCACGCTCACGAAGGATTTCACAATGTCGAGTTTCAACCGAGTCGTTCTCGTCGGCAACCTAACCCGCGACCCAGAACTCAGGCACATTCCCAGCGGCACCGCGGTGACCGACATCGGCTTGGCCATCAACGACAAGCGAAAAGACAGCAATGGCAACTGGGTCGAGGAAACTACGTTTGTCGACGTTACGCTCTGGGCGAAGACTGCCGAGGTGGTCTGCCAATATCTCAAGAAAGGCTCGTCCTGCCTGATCGAAGGCCGCCTGAAGCTCGACACTTGGGAACAAGACGGACAGAAGCGGCAGAAGCTCAAGGTGATCGGCGAGCGGATGCAGATGCTCGACGGGAAGAAGGGTGGGGCGTCCGGGTGAGGGAGCGGATCGGCGAGTAGTTCACCCGCATCATCACCGCCAGCCAGTCTCCAGCAAACGACCACGAGAGCACCAGCGAGCAGGCCAGCGCCGGCCGATGACGACATCCCATTCAGCCTGAACTGGATTGCCCTGTTCATCAGCCTGTCGATCGGAGCGTCCCAAATCCCCTTGGTATGACACGCCTACTGAGACACTACACGGCCGCCGTGGCATGTTCATCAGTTACCAGCATCGGGAACCGTTCATCGTAGGCTTCCCGCGCCTGTTCCATGTCGAGGTAGCGAGGCAGTTGCCGCATCAGGGCATCGTCGTCCATGGCAGCCCGATACACGCTGGCAGCCACCCAGTTGTTCCACCGCTCGCCCATCTCAAAGCAGCTATCGAAAGCCCGGTCTGCCGACAGTCCGCGGCGAATCGTGTCGATCGCCAGCTTCACCGCCGCCTGTTTCGTCTTTGGATACCGTCGTTCGCTCATGGCTTCAATCCTATCAAAAACACCCGACCGCACCGCAGCGACAAGCCACGATGCGGCCGAGCGAAAAGGGGTCGGTTCATTTACTTCGCTTCGCCGCCAGCGCCTTATCGTAGTACCGCATCTTCGTCCGGTACTTTTTCACCTTCGTCTGGGCGAGCTTCAGCTTGCGGAGCCAGTTGTCCAGATTAGCTTGGGCTACGGCGGCTCGGTTCTCCTGGAGCGTCGGAT
>JACZTW010000016.1 GCA_022573485.1 Planctomycetota bacterium | reverse complement strand
ACAACTCTCCACAGGGTTGCGAATCAATCGAGGTGCTGACGATCCCGCCGGTCTCATCGCGCTCATGTCGCTCCGGGCCGAAATCGGCGCCGTCGATGCCGCGCTGGCCAACAACCAGCGTACCGACGCAGTGCTGGGCGTGGCCGACAATGCCTTGGGCGAAATCAACAACTTGCTGAATGAAATCAATAGTCTCGTCATCGCTTCCGCGAGTGACGGCAACCTGTCGAATGCGGAGATCTCCGCCAATCAGGCCCAGATCGACTTGGCGATCGAGTCCATTGACCGAATCGTTCGCACGACGACCTTCAACGGCAAGCGACTGATCGATGGTACCGGCGCGGTCGACACCACCGTCGCCAGCGCAAACGACATTGGCAGCCTGCGGATCTTCAACCGCGGAAACATCAGCTCCGACTTGACCTTCGCCGTCACAGTGTCTACCGCGGCGGCCACAGCGCAGTTTGCTCTGGGCAACTTCAGTGGCTCATCCACGCTGAGCGCGGCGACCGAGATCGCCATCACCGGCACGCTGGGAACCACGACAGTCGAACTGGGCGTCAGTGCCACAGCCGCCTCGGCGGTCGCCGCGATCAACCTCGCCAAGGACGTCACAGGCGTCAGTGCGACCACTTCCGGCAGTACGGTGGTCCTGCAGTCCACGACCACGGGCAGCGATGCGTTCATCAGTGTTGACGTCTTGAGCGGCGGCGGCCTGCGGAACAACAACAGTCTCCAGGAAGCCAGCATCAAGTCGGGAACGGACGCGAGTGGTACGATCAACGGCCAGAGCTTCGCGGCCGATGGCCAGGACGTCAGCTTCAACGTCGGTGGAGTCAGCGGCAGTTTCTCGCTCGGAGCCACCTTCACGACGGGAACATCCAGCTTCACGGTGCAAACAACCGGCGGATTTACGTTCCAGCTCGGATCGCAATCCAGCACACGAACCACAATCGGCATCGACGCCCTGTTCAGCCACAAGCTGGGCGGCGGAAGCGCCGGCGCGTTTCTCAGTGAACTGCGGAGCGGCGGAAGCGCGGACTTATCCAGCGCATCCAATCGGGCCACGGCACTCGCCACGGTCCAGAAATCGATCAGGGATGTGGCCATTGCCCAGGGGCGCATCGGCGGATTCCAGAAGTTCCAGGTTCAGCCGGCGGTCAGCAGTCTCAATGCTGCCAAGATCGGTCTGACCGATGCCGCGAGCATCATCGGCGATACTGACTTTGCACTGGCGACAGCCGAACTCAACAAGCAGTCCGTCTTGTTGAACGCGGGCATATCATTGCTCGGGCTCGCCAATCAGCAGGCCGCCCAGATTCTGGCACTGATCGGCGGATAGTCCGTCGAACCGTCGAATCTTGGTTACGACTAGCCGCCCAGAGAGGGGAGAGCCTTCTCTGGGTGGCTTCTTTTATGCGCAGCGCTATGCAAAACCATGATTGTTACTCCGCGGGACGATCAACGAGCCGCGGGCGGAACCAGTCCCGACTTGTCGGGAGCCCGCGCGGATCCTCCAAATGTGGGGCGTTCGCACAATCAGTCGATCCGCGCAAGCTGAAGCTTGCGGCTCGTTGTCTTACTGCATGCGCTCCTTCCAGGCGAGCAGTTGCTTGAGACTCATCGTGTTGATCACGCGATCCGCGGTGGCCCAGCCGCGCCGCGCCGTGGCCACTCCGTAGCGCATCTGCTGCAACTGCGGCGTATCGTGCGAGTCGGTGTTGATGCTGAGCATCGCTCCGGCGTCGATGGCATGTCGCACGTGTCGATCGTTGAGGTCCAGCCGCTTCCAGGCGGAGTTGACCTCCAGCGCCGTGCCGGTCTCGACGGCGGCTTTGACGATCTCTGGAACGTCGATTGCCGTGGCGGGCCGTTTGTTCAGCAGACGACTCGTAGGGTGCCCGATGATGTGTACGTGTGGATTCTCGATCGCCTTGATCGTGCGTCGCGTAATCACCTCTTTCGCCTGTCCCATGGCAGAGTGGATGCTCGCCACAACAATATCGCATTCCGCCAGAAGGTCGTCCGGATAATCCAGATCGCCGTTCGACAGAATGTCGCACTCGCAGCCCACCAGCACTTTCAGCCCCTTGAACGTCTTGTCGAACGCCCGCACGGTCTCGATCTGCTGCTCCATACGCTCAATTGAGAGCCCGTTGGCGATCGCTGAACTCTTGGAATGATCGGTGATGTTGATGTACTCGTACGCCAGGCCCTTGGCCGCCTCGGCTAGTTGCTCCAGCGTACACTTACCGTCGCTGGCCACCGTGTGCATGTGCAGATCGCCCCGGATGTCCGCCATCGTGATCAGCGTCTCAATAAACGCCGCGTCACACTCGAACTCGCCGCGATCTTCCCGCAGCTCCACGGGGATGGCCGGCAACCCCAGCTTGGCGTAGATCTCTTCTTCCGTCCTGCCGGCGACTTGCTTGTCGTTCTTGAACAAGCCCCATTCGTTGAGCTTGTAGCCCTGCTTAGAGGCCATCTCGCGCAGGCGGACGTTATGTTCCTTCGAGCCGGAGAAGTACTGCAACGCCGCCCCGAACGACTCTTCGGGCACGACCCGCAGGTCAACCTGCATCTCGCGAGCGGAGCCGAGCGGCACGGTGACGCTGCCCTTGGTATCGCCCGACGCCAATACCGAGGCGACCCGGCCGAGGGCCACGAACGACCGCACGACCGCCGCGCCGTCGCTCGCGATACACAGCAAGTCGATATCACCGACAGTCTCTCTTCCGCGCCGCAGCGAACCGGCGATGGCCACACGCTTGACGCCGTCGATCGCGCCGACTTCCTCAGCCAGCGCCTCGGCGAGTGGCAGGGCTTCGCCGTAGGGCACGCGCTCGCCGGAGGTCTCCATGAACCGGATGCCTTCGCCGATCTTCTTGACGCTCTGCTCGCCGAAGCCGGCCAATTCAGCGAGCCGGCCATCCTCGATGGCCTCCTTCAGATCGCCCAGCTCCTCGATGTCGAGTTCCTTCCAAACGGCAGCGACCTTCTTCGGACCCATGCCGGGGATGTCCAGCAACGCCGGCAGACCGTCGGGCATCTTCCCGAGCAGTTCGTCCAGTTCCGCGATCCTGCCAACCTCGATGAACTCCTCGATCTTGCCCGCCGTGCCCTTGCCGATACCGGGCACTTCCAGAAGCCGGTCTTCCTCCACCAAAACCGCGACATCTTCGATCAGATCCTTCAACGTTCGGCCTGTGCGGCGAAACGAGTTGATGCGAAAGCGGTTGGCCCCCTGAATTTCCAGCAGGTCTCCCATCAAATTGAAGGCATTGGCCAGCTCTTTGTTGAGCAAGACAAATCTCCTGATGTCAATGGCGTCTCCGGAGTCTCTACGACTTCGATTTCATCAATACCAGCAGCATCGCAAGATCCGTTTCCGCTTTGATGGTATGAGGCAAATCAGGCGGCATGTACGTCCAGGCGCCGGGCACGATCGAATGCTCGTCGCCGCCCAGCCGCAGAATGCCCTGTCCGCGGGCAAAGTACAGCATGGCCGGCTTGGATGAAGTGTGCTCGGAAAGCTCCTGGCCTTTGGAGAATCCAAACAAGATCACCTTGACCGACTCGTCCTCAAAGTGCGTCTTTGTGAGAATGCCCTCGCTCGGAATCTCGATGGTCGCTGCGATATTTTGGATATGGGCGTATTCGCTACTCATTGTCAAACTCCTAACGCTTCACTGCAACGAGCATGTAGGCCATGAGATGTCGGGCGTGTCGGCCGATCGCGCGGCGCATAGCCAGTACGCGCTGCCGTGCCGGCCGATCACGCAGCACGTTCAGCCCGAAGCGCAGCGCGCCCAGCACACCCTCATCCTGTACCACACGCACCGGTTGCAATAATGCAAAAGCCCGCGTTTGTTCCTGCACAACTTCCATGCCGTGCGCCTCGACTAACTCCCGCCACTCTGCAGGCCGCAACGGTCTTGCGCCCGCCTGGATGGCCTGTGCAAGATCCTTTGAGATGCCGGCGACGTCCTCCGCGCTGATGTCGTCCGGCACCAGACAGATTTCATGCATCCCGTAACGCCCACCGCTCTTCAACAGCCTTGCAGCCTCGGCGACAATACGACGCTTTTGCTCTTTGGTCTGCATGGTCAGCATCGCTTCACCGTAGACCACCGAGGCACACGCACTCTCCAGGCCGGTGGCTTCGGCGGTGCCTACGATGCAACGCTGGTTCGCGCCGTGCAGATAACGCTGCACCTGCCGACCGGCTGCCTCATCCCGTTCCACTGCTGTGTAGGAGGCTGGTTGTGTGCTGAGCGTCATGCGGGCCGTCGCGCCCATTCCCGGCGCGAATTCCACGACATCATCCGCCGGCCCGGTCTGCAAGGCCTCGAGCAATTGCCGAGTCATCTTGATCCCGCCGGGCCTCAGCACGCGCTTGCCCAGCCGGGCCAGTACCCAGTGCCCCGGCATGTGAGCCAGATCAACCCCGCCCCCGGGCAGATCTGATTCCGACATTTGATCCGATGTAGAAGTCATCTCATTTAAGATGATCGACGACAACGCCCAAGCAGTCAATACCTCCGCTCTCTTGAGGATGCAACGTGACCGGCGGTGAGTCAGCCGCACCGTTTCAGCGAGTGTTCCTCAAATCGTGTGCCTCACTTGGGACAGCGTGCGAGAGTCAGGCCCCGTGTTGCCACGCGCTGCGGCTGGAGTTTGAGTGGCCCGGCACCCGGCGACGACGCGTCCATGATATGATGATCGAATGGAGCAGTTTGTCAGCGAACAGATTACGCCGAGTGCCGGGCATTTCGACACGGCTGCGATGGGCCGGGGCGAGCCCGGCTTGCCTTTGGAGTTTGCGTGGCGAGGGCAGAGCTATCGCATCGTCGAAAAACTCGACCAATGGAAACACAGCGCTCCCGAAGGTGGCCGGGCCGACGGCGAGCGCTACTTGAGACGCCACTACTACTTCCTCCGCATGTCCGACGATTCGGTCTGGACGGTCTATTTCGTCCGGCATACGCCGCGCAGCGGCTCGCCCAAGAGTCGCTGGTTCCTCTACAAGATCGCCTGAGCGGACATCCGCCGCCATCGCAGCGCCTGACACTCCCAGCGCTAAGCCGCAGCCTTGAGGCTGCGGGCCGCCATCGCCGGTGGTCGTCGGAGGGCGCGGCACCCGGCGACTCCGAAACAGGCTGGGCGTGTACTTTCCCACCTCCGCGATCGCGAGTATGATGATTCCCGCGCGGTCCGTGGATTGAGTCCCCTCGAAGAAGTTCAGCCAGTTCCATCGCTCCGTTCCCGTTCGCGCCCCGAAGGTGGTTTCGTACTGCTCGTGTTGCTGGTGAGGATCGCTCATGCAGCGGTTTGTCGGGATCCTTGGTGTCTTGGCGCTGTTGGGGCTGGCACTGTTGCTGTCCCGTCACCGCAAGCGGATTTCCCCGCGCATCGTGCTCAGCGGCATCGGGCTGCAAGTTGTCCTGGGCTGGTTGCTGCTGTCGTTTCCGCCGGTTGTGCGGGCTTTCGATTATTTGGCCAGCGGCGTGAACATCGTCATCGGCTGCGCGGATACGGGAATTGAATTCGTATTCGGCCCGCGCCTGATGGATCCGACAGGCCCGTGGGGTTTTATCTTCGCAGTCAAAGTCCTGCCCGTCATCATTTTCTTTTCTTCGCTCATGGGTGTGCTGTATCACTTGGGGATCATGCAGCGCGTGGTGGCCGGTTTGGCGTGGGTCTTGCGCAGCGTCATGGGCGTGACCGGCACCGAAGCGCTGGCCATGGCTGCCAATGTTTTCGTGGGCCAGACCGAGGCGCCGCTGTGCATCAAGCCCTACGTCGATAAAATGACCGTCTCGCAGCTCATGGCATTGATGGTCGGCGGATTTGCGACGATCGCGGGTTCGGTGCTCGTGGCGTACGTCGGCATTCTGGGCGGCGATGACCCGGTCCAGCGCGAACTGTTCATCAAGCACTTGCTCACCGCCAGCGTGATGTCGGCGCCGGCGGCGTTCGTCATTGCCAAGATCATGATGCCCGAGGTCGATACGCCGCTGGACGAGCGGAAGTTTCTGCACGAGCAAAAGCATGAAACGCAAAACGTACTTGACGCCGCTGCCCGAGGCGCCACCGATGGACTCAAGCTGGCACTGAACGTCGCCGCGATGCTGATCGCCTTCGTGGCCTTGCTGGCGCTGCTCAATTGGCCGATCGGGGCTTTGGGCGACATTGGGTTAGTCGCCGACTGGCGTCAGGCCCACGGCATTCCGTCGTTTTCGCTGGAGTATTTTCTCGGCTGGCTGTTCACGCCGCTGGCGTGGTTGATGGGCGTCGAGGCGGCGGACTGCCAACCGTTCGGCTCGCTGATGGGGTTGAAGATCATCGCCACCGAGTTCATTGCCTACCAGTCATTGAGCAACATGATGGCGGATCCGGCGGGTCAGGCGGAGATGTCCGTCCGATCAATACAAATTGCAGCGTACGCGTTGTGCGGTTTCGCAAACTTGCCGTCGATCGCCATCCAGATCGGCGGCTTGACCGGCATTGCCCCGAGTCGGCGGACTGATTTCGCGCGGCTGGGCCTGCGGGCGATGATCGGCGGGGCGTTGGCCTCGTGGATGACCGCCAGCATTGCGGGCATATTCCTGAGCGGCTGAGGTGCATTGAATACTTCGCCACGGTATCATTCGTGCGAGTCGAAAGGAGAAACAGTACATGAGCAATGCGCCACGGCGACTCTATCTTGCCGGCCCAATGTCGGGCCATGCAGAGCACAACTTCCCGGAGTTCAATCGCGTCGCCGCGCTGTTGCGCGCAGAGGGCTACGAGGTCTTCAACCCCGCCGAGAACGACGACGGCGGCGTGGAGCGCCCACGGTCGTTTTACATGCGGCGGGACATTCCCGCTTTGATGGACTGCGACGCGATCGCCGTCTTGCCCAACTGGCAACAGTCGCGCGGCGCCTGCCTGGAGATGTGGATCGCCATTGATCTCGACATGCCCATGTTCAATTGCCGAACGCGCGACGGCTCATTCTCGTTGGAACGAATCGAGACAATCGACATCAAGGCCCTGCCATTTTCGTGTGAACCGGACCCGAGCCGGCGAGAAAAACAACCCACAGATAAGCGAGTGACCGGCACGGTCGAAAAAAACCAAGGAGCCGCAGGTCCCGGCGCGCCGGGAGAATCCCGACTCGTCGGGAGCCTGCGCGAGCCCGCGGACAGATTGCCCGCAGCCGGCAGGTCGCTACTCTGAACCGCGAACGCTAACGGAACGTCATCATGGAACTCAAACGTCTCATCGATATCGCCGCCGGGCGGCAGCCCGCTGATCTGGTTTTGAAAAACGGCCGGGTGGTCAATGTCTTCACTGAAGAAATTCTCGAAGCGGACGTGGCCATCGCGGGCGATCGCATTGCCGGCGTCGGTTCATATGAGGGGGCTGAAACGATCGACCTGGAAGGGCAGTTCGTTTGCCCAGGATTCATCGACGCCCACGTGCACATTGAATCGTCGATGCTCTCGGTGCCGGAATTCGCCAAGCTGGCCGCCGCCCACGGCACCGCCGCCGTAATCACCGACCCCCACGAGATCGCCAACGTCATGGGCATCGAGGGCATCCGCTACATGCTCGATTCCGCCAAAGGCTGCCCGTTGCGGATCTACGTCATGCTCAGCTCCTGCGTGCCCGCGTCGCACCTGGAAAGCGCCGGCGCAAACCTGTCTGCCGACGATTTGAGGCCGCTGCTTGATGATCCCTGCGTGCTGGGACTGGCGGAGATGATGAACTTCCCCGGCGTCGTCAATGGCGATGAACAAGTGCTGAACAAGCTCAAAATGTGCTCAGGCCGCGTGATCGACGGCCATTCGCCGGGGCTGGCCGGGCGAGATTTGCAGGCTTACATTGCATCCGGCATCGGCAGCGATCACGAATGCACCACGCTGGAAGAAGCCCGCGAGAAGCTCCGCGCCGGGCAGTGCATCATGATCCGCGAAGGCTCGCAGGCCCGAAACTTGGAAACGCTGCTCCCGCTGGTCACGCCCGAGACGGCCCACCGCTTCATGTTCGTTACGGACGACAAGGATGTTGAAGACTTGCTGACCGAGGGGCACGTCGATCACATCATCCGCAAGGCGATTTCGTGCGGCTTGAAACCCGCGACAGCCATTCGTCTGGCAAGCATCAACGCCGCGCGGTACTTCGGCCTGGAGTGGTTCGGGGCTGTCGCGCCCGGGTATGCTGCTTCGCTGGCGATTCTGGACAATCTCGAAGACTGCCGCGTGCAGCGCGTCTTCCACGAAGGGCAATTGATCGCCGAGAAGGGCCGATGCGTGGCTGGCGAATCCGCCGGGCCGGTACCCGTGCCCGCAAGCACGGTGAATGTACATCAACTGCAACCCGAGCAGTTTGGTATCAAATCCAGCGGCGGCGAGACGCAGAAAGTACACGTCATCGAGATGATCGAAGATCAACTTGTGACCCACCGCTGCGTGGAAGCATTGCCCGTCGTCGAGGGACTGGTGATGCCGGACCCGTCACGCGATATTGCCCAGCTTGTCGTCATCGAGCGGCACGGCGCCACCGGACGCATGGGATTCGGTTTCATCCGCGGCTTCGGCCTGCGCGCGGGCGCCATTGCATCGACGGTGGCGCACGATGCCCACAACATCGTCATCGCCGGCACCAACGTGTCCGACATTTACGAAGCGGCGGTTCATGCAGTGAAATTGCGCGGCGGATTGTGCGCCGTGAAGAATGGAAAGGTGCTGGCGGACATGCCGCTGCCCATCGCCGGCTTGATGAGTGACGCCCCGGCGGCGGAGGCGGGCAAGCAGCTCAGCGTTCTGCAACGTGCGACTACGCAGGAACTCGGCAGCACGCTGCGAAAGCCGTTTATGGCACTGTCGTTTATGAGCCTGTCGGTGATTGGTTCGCTGAAAGTGACCGACCTCGGCCTGATCGACGTCGATCAATTCAAACCGATCGAGCTGTTCGCATAGTGGCATCTGCTAAACGACGAAGTCATCGCGAACGACCCTGCCGTTGGCTTGCCGTTTAGCAGCACTGTGAGAGCAGTGAGGTTCTCCCGCTGATGCAGTGCGTGACTCAAGGATGTGACAACTCATTATGAACCACTCAGCAATCCTCAAACAATCAAAGAAGTACCAAAAGAAAATGGTCGCTTTTCTGCGCGAGATCGTTGCCATTCCGTCCGAAAGCGGGCAGGAGCGCCGTGTGATCGAGCGTATCCGCCGTGAAATGAACAAGCTGCGCTGCTTCGATCACGTCTGGACCGACCCGATGGGCAACCTGCTGGCCCGCATCGGCAGAGGCCCGCGACTGATCGCCATCGACGCCCACGTCGATACGGTCGGCGTCGGCGACCCGAGCGAGTGGAAGCACGACCCGTACAAAGGCAAAGTCGCCAAAGGTGTCGTCTACGGCAGAGGCGCCGGTGACCAAAAAGGCGCCGTCCCCGCCATGGTCTATGCCGGCAAGATCATCAAAGACCTCAAGCTGCGCGGCAGTGACTGGTCGCTGCTGCTCACTTGTACCGTGATGGAGGAAGACTGCGACGGGCTGTGCTGGCAGTACATCGTCAACGAAGACCGTATCCGCCCGGAGTGTGTCGTGGTGACGGACTCGACGAACTGCAAGATCCTCCGAGGCCAGCGCGGGCGCATGGAGGTCGGCGTGACGGTCAAGGGCAAGTCTTGCCACGGCTCCATGCCGCACAAGGGCGACAACGCGATCTACAAGATCGCCAAAGTCGTCAATGAGATCGAGAAGCTGAACAAGCGATTGAAAAAGAACAAGTTCCTCGGCGACGGGACAATCACCGTCTCTTATGTCGATTGCAAGACGCCGAGTATGTGCGCCGTGCCGGGCGAAGCGTACATTCATCTCGATCGCCGCCTGACCATCGGCGAGACCAAGGCCTCCGCCTTGCGCGAGATTCGCGACGCCGTCCGCCGCGCCGGCGTACGGGCCAAGGTGGCCATTCCGCGCTACGCCAAGCCGAGCTACACCGGCCTGGTATACGAAACCGACCATTACTTCCCCACTTGGTGCGAGCCGGAGGACGCTCCGCAAGTCTGCGCAGCCGTTGACACGTACAAGTCACTTTTCGGCAAAAAGCAGAAACCCAGCCGCTGGACCTTCAGTACCAACGCGGTCTCGATTGCCGGCATGTTCGGCATTCCCTGCGTCGGCTTCGGCCCAGCGCCGGAAGACGTTGCCCACACGGTCAACGACTCCGTGCCGATCGAACATCTCACCAAGTGCGCTGCGTTCTACGCGGCGTTCCCGGACACGCACTGTGCGGGGGCTCGTTGGTAGCGGTCGGCGTCCCTGCCGACCGACGGCCGGCACAGAGGCCGGCCGCTACACCTCTACGCGGTTCGGCGGGGGGCGGCGCGATCGGTCAGGCGGCGAAGAACTTCGGCTGGCTTCTCGAATCGTGCGAGCAATATCATTGCCGCGATAATGAAGGGTTTGTGGGAGGCTTCGTGGTAGGTATCGAGGCGGGCGCGCTCGAAGACCTCGGCGGACACTTCGCCGGCGGCGCAACTGACGCCGGAAATGTCCGCCGGCAGGCAGTGCATGTACGACGCTTTGCCCCCGCGCGTCAGCGTCATCATTTTCTCGTTGCACTCCCAATCCTTGTGCTTGGCATTGTCCGCCAGGCACTGTTTCTCCAGATCATCGAGCTTGCTGGAATCGCCCGCCCGCAATAGCTCCGTACGTTGCTGCATGATTTGATACGGCGCCCAGCTCTTGGGATAGACAATGTCGGCCTCGCGAAAGGCTTCTTCCATGCTGTGGACGTGCGTGAACGATCCGCCCGATTCGCCGGCGCGGGTGGCGGCGATGTCCAGCGTTTCCGGAACCAAGTCGTAGCCTTCCGGATGGGCCAGCACGACGTTCATACCGAAGCGCGTCATCAGCGTGATGATGCCCTGCGGCACGGATAGCGGCTTGCCGTAGGACGGCGAATAGGCCCAGGTCATGGCCAGCTTCTTGCCGCGCAGGGCGTCGAGCGAGCCGAAGGTCTTTTGCAAGTGCAGCAAGTCTGACATGGACTGCGTCGGATGGTCCAGATCGCATTGCAGATTGATCACCGCCGGCCGCTGCGGCAGCACGCCCTCTTTGTGGCCCTGCTCGACGGCCTTGGCCACTTGCTGCATGTACTTGTGGCCTTCGCCAAGGAACAAATCGTCGCGAATGCCGATCGCTTCGGTGAGAAACGAAATCATGTTGGCAGTCTCGCGCACGGTCTCGCCGTGGGTGATCTGCGATTTGGCTTCGTCCAAATCCTGCACCGTCAGTCCCAGCAGGTTGGCGGCACTGGCGAAGCTGAACCGCGTCCTCGTGGACTTGTCTCGAAAGATCGAAACCGCCAGCCCGGACTCGAACACGCGGGCCGAGATATTCGCGTAGTGCAGTTCCTCCAGAATCTCCGCCGCCAGCAACACCGCCTGCAGATCGTCGGCAGACTGCTCCCAGGTCAGCAGAAAGTCGCGCTGGTAGAGGCTGGTCGCGCGGGCCTGCAACTGCTCGATCAGTGATCGGGTCTGTTCAGACATTTGTTTCCTCGGGAATCAATTAGGCCACTAAAGCACAAAGACACAAAGAATTTGAGATTTGAGATTGCAAAATACAGAATGCGTCGTCGAGAGCGGAAGTCGCGCCCGCAGCATTGACTGTTCCTCCATGCTCTATTCTCCATTTCTTCACTTTCTGCCTTGGTGTCTTTGTGG
The DNA here is from genome assembly GCA_022573485.1 of Planctomycetota bacterium. Taxonomy (GTDB): domain Bacteria; phylum Planctomycetota; class Phycisphaerae; order UBA1845; family CAIVHJ01; genus JACZTW01. The sequence goes on along the minus strand of JACZTW010000016.1, from coordinate 10,406 downwards.
CTAGCTTACACCGGCGCGCTGGTTGAAATTCTCGATCAGCTTGTCCCACTCGTGAATTTGTTCAAACTGTTCGATCCAGAAATCCGGATCCCAGAGGCGGTTCAAGTCTTCGACGGTGCGCTGTTGCTGTTCGACCCAAGTAAAGTATTTGAGATTGTGCAGGGCTTTGCGGTCGTGGTAGCTCAGTTCGCGCAGGTGGTCGATGCCGATGCCTTCGAGGTAGCGGCCGAAGTGGCGCGCGGCGGTCATCTCGTCGTATGCGCCGTGCTGTTGGCGCAACTCTGCCAGCCGCGATTGATATAAATCGACCGAATCGGTCAGCGGCGTAAACAGCACGTCGCGCGAGTCCATTTCATAATGCTTGGCCGTCTTGATGGCGGCGACCAGGTTGCAGACGCCCGAAATCCCCAGCAGTGGCAGTTGTTCGATCAGGTTGGCCGGGACATTCTGCTTGCCGAGAAACGCCCGGCCGGCGTCCTCGTTGAACAGCCGCAACAGTGTCAGGCACTGCTCGTCATCGACGGCGCAGACCATGTCCGTGTTGCGAACGTTATGGATCCAGGGGACGTGCTTGTCGCCGATGCCCTCGATGCGGTGCCCGCCAAAGCCGCAACGCAACAGTGTTGGGCATTGCAAGGCCTCAACGGCTACGACCCGCAGCGACGGGTGCTGCGTGCGTAAGTAATCACCCGCGGCGATCGTGCCGGCGCTGCCCGTGGCGGAGACGTAGGCGGCGAGGCGGTTGCCTTGGCCGGCGATGCGATTGAAGATTTCCTCAATCACGCCGCCGGTGAGGTGGTAATGCCAGATCGAGTTACCAAACTCCTCGAACTGGTTGAAGATCACGCAGTCCGGACGCGTGCGGCGGATTTCCCAGCACTTGTCGTAGATTTCTTTGACGTTCGATTCGCAGCCGGGCGTGGCGATGACCTCGGCGCCGATCGATTCGAGCCATTCGAAGCGCTCGCGCGACATTCCCTCGGGCAGGATGGCCACCGCCGTGCAACCCAGCAGCGCGCAGTCAAACGCGCCACCACGACAGAAATTCCCCGTGCTCGGCCAAACGGCTTTCTGGCTGGTCGGATCGAACTGGCCCGTGACCAGGCGCGGCGCAAGGCAGCCGAAGCCCGCGCCGACCTTGTGCGAGCCGGTCGGGAAGAACTTGCCGACCAGCCCAATGATCCGGGCGGGCACGCCGGTGAGTTCCGGCGGAAACTCGATCCAGTTGCCGTCATTGAATCCGCCGCCCGTCTCGATCGGCTCGTTCTTCCAAGTGATCCGAAAGAGGTTCAATGGATCGACGTCCCACAAGCCGACCCCGCCAAGCCGTTGCTTGATAGAATCGGGGATCGTGGCCGGGTCTTTCAGTTGCGCGAACGTCGGCACCACAATGCCGCGCTCACGACACCGCTGGACAGTCTTTTCGAGCACTTGCTCATTTATTTGCATACGATTCTCCGCTACAGCATATCCCGCAAGTTGGCAGAACGAAGCGGGTGAGCTATCTTACCATGCAATCGAACGAGGAGAAACCGATCGTGTCGCTGGTGACCAACCTCATTTGCGTGAACTGCCAGGCCGAATACGCCGAAGGCCAGGCCGACGTCTGTCCGCAGTGCGGCATCGATGAGGGCATTCTCGATGTCTGCTTCGATCTGGCTGCCGCCGGCAAGACGCTGACGCGGGCGGCGCTGGCTGAGCGTCCGCCGTCCATTTGGCGTTATCGCGAGGTACTGCCGATCGAGGGCGCTCCGCCTGCCGGTTTGGAGCAAATCGGCTGGACGCCGCTGATCGAAGCCCCGCGACTGGCGGCTGACCTCGGCATCGGCCGACTGCGACTCAAGGACGACGGCCGGAGTGCGTCCGGCTCGTTCAAAGACCGGGCCAGCGCCATCGGCGTGGCTCGGGCGCTCGACGAGGGCGCCGGCGAAGTGGCCTGCGCTTCGACCGGCAACGCCGCCAGCAGCCTGGCCCATTGCGCGGCGGCTGTCGGACTGCGTGCGAACATCTTTGTCTCCGAAATGGTGCCGGAGGGCAAGCTCGCACAGTTGCTCGCCTATGGCGCACGGGTCTTCAAGGTTCGCGGTACATACGCTCAAGCCTATGAACTATGCACGCAGGCCTGCCGCGCATTCGGCTGGTACAACCGCAATGCCGCGATCAATCCGTATTTGGTTGAGGGCAAGAAGACCGGCGGGTTGGAGGTGGCTGAGCAGTGCGCGGATGATCCACCCGACTGGGTGGCGTGCAGCGTCGGCGACGGCTGCTCGATCGCCGGAGTACACAAGGGCCTGCGAACAATGAAGGAAGTCGGTGTGATTGATTGGACCGCGCGAATGCTCGGTGTGCAAGCTGCGGGGGTGGCGCCGATCGCGCAAGCCTACCGTACGGGTAAGCTCGACCGAGAACGAGTCGGCGAGACGTACGCCGACAGTATCAACGTGCCCGTGCCGCGAAACTGGCGCAAAGCAGTCAATGCGGTACGCGAAAGTGATGGAACGTTCGTCGAAGCCACGGATGAACAGATCGCCGCTGCCGTTCGGGTAACTGGCCGACTTGCCGGGATTTTCGCCGAACCCGCCGCTGCCACGGCAGTCGCCGGCATCGCCGTCGCGCGCGCGCAGGGCATCTTGAACGACGAGTCTAATGTGGTCGCTATGATTACGGGCAACGGTCTCAAGGACATCGCCGGCGCACTGCGTGCCGTCGGCCAGCCGCATGAGATTCCGCCGGACCTCGGCAGCGTCAGGACAATCGTGGAACAAGCGACATAACCTATCAATCGGAGAATACCTAATCTTGCATGCTCGCATGCTCGTGTGCCACTACCCTTGAGCAGTGCTCCTTGAGCCAAGACACTGCTCAAGAGCAGTGGCACACAATGTAAACGGAGTTTCGGCGATGGCAATCATGTTGCGTAACGCACTGTTGGTGGACATTGACCCTATTTCAGTCGCGTCCGGCGAGCTGCGCATCGAAGATGGGCTGATCGCTGAGCGCGGGGAAACGGTTGCGCAACGGGTCGGCGATGAAGTCGTGGATTGCGGCGGTTGTGTGGTGATGCCGGGCATGGTCAACGGGCACACGCACTTGTATTCAGCGCTGGCGGTGGGGATGCCGCCGCCTCCGCAGGCGCCGCAGAACTTCCTCGAAATCCTGAAGTTCGTATGGTGGCGGCTGGATCAGGCGCTCGATGCCGAGTCGATCGAAATGTCGGCGCGGATCGGGGCGGCGGACGCCCTGCGCTGCGGCACGACCACGCTCATCGACCATCATGCCTCCCCGAACTTCATCGACGGCTCGCTCGATTTGATCGAGCAGGCCATCGGCGAGGTCGGTCTGCGGGCCATACTGTGCTATGAAACGACGGACCGCCATGGGATCGGCGGGCGCGACGCCGGCCTCGACGAGAACCGCCGCTATCTGGACAAATACCGCGTCCGTCAGAGCAACCAGTTCGCGGGTATGGTCGGCGCTCACGCACCTTTCACGCTTGGCGACGAGACGCTCGACGAACTCGTCAGGATGGCGGATCAATTTGCGTCGGGGATGCACATTCACGTGGCGGAGGATCTGTGCGACGAAGAGGCCTGCAACGAGCAACATCAGGCGGCACTGATCGATCGTCTCGCCGGCCACGGATTGCTGAAAGAGCGGAACATCTTTGCCCACGGCACCCACCTGGACCCCGTGGCGATCGAGCGGGTCAGCAATGCGGGCCTGACGCTGGCTCACAATCCGCGTTCCAACATGAACAACGCGGTCGGCTATGCTCCGATTGCTCAGTACCGCTGCCCCGTCATGCTCGGCACCGACGGCATCGGGCAGGACATGTTCGCCGAAGCGCAGCAGGCGTGGTACATCGCGCGTGACGTACAGGCCGATCTCGCGCCGCAACAAATCGTCGGTATGTTTGCGGTGGCTGCTCGGCGGGCATCGGAAGCGCTGGACATCACGCTCGGCAAACTCGAAACAGGGGCCGCCGCCGATATCATCCTCACCGATTACGCTCCAACCACGCCATTGACGGCGGAGAACTTCGCCGGCCACTTGATCTTCGGCTTGAGCAGTCGGCATGTCCGCGATGTCATCGTCGCGGGCCGGTGGGGCTTGCGCGACCGCACAGTACTCACGATCGACGAACCACTCGTGCGCCGCGAAGCGACGCGCACCGCCGAAAATCTCTGGCAAAGAATGGAGCAGTACTAAGCGATCACCGAGTACCCATTCCGCCTGCGGCTCCTTGGTTCTTTGGGTTACGTGAGCTTTTCGTAATCGTCTGGGGTGTCGATGTCTCGGGTGACGCCGGGCGATCCGCACGGCACGGTTGCGACTCGATCAGCGTGTGATCTGGGCAGCGCGTTTAGTCCGCCGTCGCAGGCATCGGACCTCACGAACGGTTCGAGCGATACAGGGAATATCATTGGGTGTCCGCGGCGCTCGCCGTGCGTGGCGATCACAATCCGCGTGGTGTCCGTCGAGAACACGGTGACACAGCGATCAATATCGGCCACGTCGATGCCGGGTTGGTCGGCGGGCAAGATCAGGAATCCATCGGACGAGGCCATCTTACGACCGTGGCACGCGGCGTCGATGCCCATTCGCACGGAATCAATCATGTGGCTGTGCTCGTCATCGTTGATGACCACGCTTAACTTCGCGAATTGGTTCGTATCGATCTGTGCGGTGATGCCCGAATGCGTCACCAAGGTCACGGAACAGACGCACGAACGCTCCAGCACATCCAGCACGCCCGCCAGCATCGATTGGCTGCCGACATCGAGAAGCTGTTTGTCGCGGCCCATGCGCCGTGATCGTCCGGCAGCGGGCACAATTGCAAAAACGCGAGTTGGTGCGTTGGCTTCAGACATTATTCATAACCCGCATTCACTTGGTTAAGCCGTCGGTGATCCAGAACGCCGTCCAGCAAGTACCGCAAGGTGTGATAGACGCCCATGTCTATTGAGTGTTCGTCGGTGACAGGCTGTATCGGTTTTACGCTGTCAACTTCGTGCTCTGCCGTGAAGCGGACCCGCACCACTCCGTCATCATAGTTGCACGGTTCGCCGGATCGCTCGCAGCTCAGGCTGCTGGTGCGTCCGTGCATTCTGCCGGTGATGGTGCGTCGGCCTTCTTCTTGCCGCACGTAGAATCCATCGCGTGGGGCGGCGCGCTCCCATGACTCTCGCGTGCCGAAAAATGACGGCTTCTTGATGTAAGGCCCGCCGTACTCCGGGCAGAACGTATCGCAATTGCCGCATTCGTTGCAGAAATCAGCGTAACAGGCAATCTGCATGTCTTCGGTGATTTCAAATCGCTTCTGTTGGCCCTCTCGGATGCGCCCATCGGGCGAAACAATCAAGTCGTGGTAGTCGAAGCCGACAACCGGCGTAGGGTATACGAAGTTGGCTGCATTGGGACAGACCGGCAGGCACTTGTCGCAGGTGATGCAGTCGAAGGTTTCGAGCTGCGAGTCGATCCTCTTGGGAATCGTGCGATTGCTTTCTGCACGATACCGCGGATCTTCGCGCGCCTGCCGCGCCGCAATCGTCGTATTCTGAAGCGCCGCCTCGCCCCGCTTGGCTTCTTCGCGAGGAGGATCCTCCTGTGCAAATCTCTTGCAAATGAACTGCTCGACGTTCTTCGCGCCGACGGCGCTCATTTCCGCACCCAGACCCTTGAGGTACTTTGGCAGTCGCCCATACCCGCCCGGCCGGAGCAAATCCGTGCTGATCGTGATCGGCACGAAGCCGCATGCCACCGCCGTCGGGAAGTTATGCTGATCAATACCCGCGCTGAAGCTGATGGGTACGTCCGGCCCGACGGCGCGGCGAAACTCGTCGGTCAGTGTCATAGTGATGACGTGCAGCGGCTGGCCGGAGAGATACATGACCTTGCTCTCCGACGTGAAGAACTCGCGATGGTTGAGCACTTCGAGCGTGTTGCTGAACTTGAAGCCGAGGCGCCGCCCGCGTTGATCGGCAAAGGCAGTCAAACGCGAGCACAATTGCACCGCTTCCTCAAAAGTGAGGCCGGAAGTATAGGCGGTCGGATTCACACGCAGCTCGCTGTAACCGAGCACATCGTGGAGCACGTGCTCCAGTCGTTCCCGGCCGAGCATCGGCGGGTTCATTTTGACGATGACGTCGAAATCGTAATCGCCGATCAGGAATTCGCAGATGCGCTCGATCTCATCAGCCGGGCAGCCGTGGAACGTGGACAGGGTTACGCTGCCGGAAATCATCGTGGGATACGGAAGATCACGCGCTTCAGCGTATGCCGACGGAATCTCCGCGCGCAGGCGATCGACGATGTGCCCCGCATCGCGCATGCCGTCGAGGAAGCTGCGGACCTCGTCGCTGCGGATGCCGGCCAAGTCATAGCCCACGCTGATGTCGTAAATCACTTCGCCGGCAGGGCCGGTGAATTGACCGAGGCTGTAGCCGCAATTGTGTCGAAACATCTCGACGAGCATGGCCCCCGCGACGTATTCGCGCAGCGAGTCCTCAATTCGCAATTCCTGCGACCATTCGACGTTGTAGCCGATATTGGTCATGTCGATGCAAGGCCGGGGAATGGTCAAGCGGTCATCGACCTGCACGGTCTTGAGTTCAAGGATCCTGCCGCCGGCGACGTAGCTGAGCAGGATATTCTGGGCCATCTGCGTGTGCGGCCCGGCGGCGGGGCCGACCGGATTGCCCGCAAGATGGCCGTGGAAGCGCACAGAGAGATCCGGGCCGTCCGCCGGCGGTACGTACCACTTCCCCCTCGGCAACTCGAATAGGGTGCCTTGCAGCTCCGGCTCGCGGAACAGGCGGGTAACGAGGTCGTCAAAGCGTGCGGGGATGAGTTCTGCCATTGGTAGATTCAAGTGCTTATGGCGGCGAAACAGTCTTCACACTATTATATAGGGAATGGCAGAGATTGTAGAGAATAACGTGTCAGCCGACGGGGCGCCCCAGATACTGACTTTCAACCTCAACGGCGATGCCGTAACGGTCGAAGGCGATCACGAATGCTCGCTGCTGGATACTCTGCGCGATCGCTGCGGCATCATTTCGCCGAAGAACGGCTGTGCGCCGATGGCCCAGTGCGGGTGTTGCGCCGTGCTGGTCGACGGACAGCCGAAGCTGTCCTGCGGGTTCAAAGCGTCGCGGGTGGCGGGGAAGACTGTGACCACCACCGAAGGGTTCAGCGGCGAGCTGCGCGAGCAGATTGCCGAATGCTTCGTTCGGGCCGGCGGCGTGCAGTGCGGCTTTTGCATTCCCGGCATCGTCGTGCGGGCCGTGGCGCTGCTGGAACGAAATCCCAGCCCGACGCGCGAGCAAATCGCCAATTCTCTGAAGTCGCACCTTTGCCGCTGCACGGGTTACACCAAGATCCTCGATGCCATCGAGTTGCTGGCCCGCGTGCGGCGGGGCGAATCGCTGCCACCGGCTGACACCACCGGCCAGATCGGCACGCGCATGGACCGCTACCAGGCTGCGGAGTTTGTGCTCGGGGACTTCAAGTACATCGACGACATCACGATCGAGGGCTCGCTCTACGCCGCCATGCGTTTCAGCGACCATCCACGGGCGCTGGTGAAGAGCATCGATGTCGAACCGGCGCTTGAGCATCCGGGCGTGGTGCGCGTTCTGACCGCTGCGGACGTGCCCGGCCAGCGCCATGTCGGACTGATCATTCCCGATTGGCCGATCTTGGTGGCCGTCGGCGAAGAGACGCGTTACGTCGGAGACATATTAGCCATCGCGGTGGCCGACGACCAACTCGCCGCGCGCGAGGCAGCGGCCAGAATCGTCGTGGATTACGAAGTTCGCAAACCGATCACGTCGCCGGAAGACGGCCTCAAGCCGGATGCGCCGCAAATTCATCCCAACGGCAACTTGCTTGCGCAGTCAAAAATCTGCCGGGGCGACGTTGAGAACGCACTGTCTGCTTCCACCTATGTGGTCGAAGGCCATTACAGCACGCAAATGATCGAGCATATGTTCCTCGAACCCGAGGCCTGCATCGCGATTCCTACCGCCGCCGAGGGCAACGGCCGGACAGGACTGAAGGTGCTGACGCAGGGGCAGGGCGTGTTTGACGATCGGCGGCAGATCGCTTCGGTGCTCGGCTGGGAAGAGGATCGTTTGTACGTCGAATTGGTCTCCAACGGTGGGGCGTTCGGCGGCAAGGAGGACATGAGCATCCAGGCCCAGACGGCGCTGGCGGCGGTGCTGTGCGACAAGCCGGTCAAATGCACGCTGACGCGCGAAGAGAGCTTCCGCCTGCACCCCAAACGCCACCCCGTGCAGATGCACGTCAAGGTCGGCTGCGATGCCGAGGGCCGGCTGACCGCGCTGTGGTCGCGGATCATCGGCGACAAGGGCGCCTATGCTTCCGTCGGCGCCAAGGTGCTCGAACGCGCCGCCGGCCATGCGACCGGGCCTTATCGTTTTCCCAATATCGATATCGAGTCCAAGGCGGTCTACACCAACAATCCGCCGTGCGGCGCCATGCGCGGGTTCGGCGCCAACCAGTCAGCCTTCGCGATCGAGCGGGCGCTGGATCGGCTGGCGAAGAAAGTCGGCATCGACGGCTGGGAGATGCGCTGGCGAAATGTGCTGGAGCGCGGCGATCGATTCTGCACCGGGCAGAAGCTGACCAAGCCATTCGGGCTGAAGGAAACATTGCTCGCGGTGCGCGATCAATATCGGGCGGCAAAGTACGCGGGGATCGCGTGCGGCATCAAGAACGTCGGCATCGGCAACGGCCTGCCCGATCGCGGCAAAGCCGTGCTCACCGTCGAAGCGGCCGACCGCGTCACCATCAAGACCGGCTTCACTGAAATGGGCCAGGGCTATTTCACGATCTGCATCCAGACCGCCTGCCAGGAGACCGGCCTGCCGCCGGAAGTATTCGTGCCGCTGTGCGATACCTCCGCCGAAGTCGATTGCGGCCAAACCACCGCCAGCCGGGCCACCGTGCTCGGCGGGCTGGCGATCATCGAAGCGGCGAAAAAGCTCAAAGCAGATATGGAAAAGCTGTCAGCTCTCAGCTCTCAGCACTCAGCACTCAGTCCTGAGTCCTCAGTCCTCACTTCCCTGATCGGGCGGCAGTATCGCGGCGATTATGCGTGCATTTACACGAACAAGCTCGGTGCTGACGTGCCCGAGCCGAAAACGCACTTGACGTATGGCTTCGCTACGCAGGTGGTCATCCTTGACGACGAAGGCCGGCTGAAGAAGGTCATCGCCGCCCACGATGTCGGCAAGGTCATGAATCCCACGTTGCTCGAAGGCCAAATGGAAGGCTCGATCCACATGGGGCTCGGCTACGCCCTCACCGAAGACTTCGTCGTCGCAGGCGGCCGGATTCAAAGCAAAGACGTGATGTCGCTCGGCGTGTTGCGGGCCCATCAAATGCCCGAGATTGAAACGATTTTCATCGAAGAACCGGACCCCGAAACCGCCTACGGTGCCCGCGGCGTCGGCGAAATCGGCTTGGTGCCGACGGCCCCCGCCGTCGCCGCCGCGCTCGAAGCCTTCGACGGCATCCATCGCACGCAGTTGCCAATGAAGGACTCGCCCGCAGCGCAAGCGCTGCTTGGCGTGAAGCGTCGTTCGTGAAGCGTGAAGAGGGGGAGTTTCGTGATTGCGGCATTACGCTCTTACCGGCGAACGATCGCCGCACTCGGGGCAGCGGACTCGCCCATCGGTGGCCTCCAGCCCAGTGAGACAATACCCACACCAGAAGCAGCTCTTGTTTTCCAACAAAGTTGTGATCGCGCGCCTGAGCAGTCGTCGCCAGAGCGGCATCCCGATCCCAAACGCAAGAATCGTGGCCAAACCGTAACCCAGCGCCACCGCCGCCAAGATGCCCAGAAAGCCCAAGCGATAGAGGTAGCCCAGCAGATCCCAAGCCGGATATCGCTCCAAGAAATCCGTGCCCTTGCCGAATATAAGCATCCAGCCCCACCATGTGGAAAACCCGGCAACACCTGGGATCCACTCGAGCTTCCAGCTCGACTTGGGGAGAGATTGTTTGAGGCGGGCGCACTCTTCATCGCTCAGTTCAGACAGCTCTGGAAATGATCGAATGATGTCACGTGAAGAAAAGTACATGGGAGTTCAGCGGTAGGGTGTCCCGGACTGGCTTCCTCATTTTTCTCTTTTCTCTTTTCTCTTTTCTCTTTCATCAAGCCGGAAGTAGATCAGCCGGCTGAGCACACGTTCGCGGTATTTCGCCGTCGAGCGGAGGTCGTCGATCGGGGAGATATCCGCACTGAGGATATCCGCGATCTCCGCTGGGCTGCTGAACGATTGTCCGGCGTCGAGGTCGGCTTCGAGCCCCGGGCAGCGACAGACAAAGGTCGCCACGCTGTTAGCGGCCACGCGCCAGCCGTGGGCGTCTTTGACCAT
>JACZTW010000248.1 GCA_022573485.1 Planctomycetota bacterium | reverse complement strand
TCCCTGTCCCCTGTTCCCTCTTCCCTTCTTCACTCCTCGTCATTGATGGCGTCGATCATCCGGCGCAGTCGGCCGATGTTGCTGTAATTGTATTTGATAACGAGCCGCTGAAGATCGGGGAACTCGTCGCCTTCGGCAGTCATGGGGGTCGAAAGAGTGTGAATCCGGCCGCCGGTCGCCAGATCGCCGAACTCGTCGTTGAGCCGCTCGACGGCCTGCGGGCTGAGCGGCGATTTCAATCGCATCACCAGATCGTCACGCACCATGCGCGAAGAATGATAGCGCTTGTAAAAATGCAATACCTCGCGAACAGCCACGTCGACGTCATCGGTGATCTTGAACAGGTTCGTATCGCCCGGGCTGATCATGTCCTTCTTGAGCAGTTGCTCCTCGATGTACTCTCGCCACTGCGTCCAGTAGGTGCCGCCCGGGGCATCGCACAGCACCACGGGGACCAGGTCGGCCTTGCTGGTCTGGATGAGCGTCAGCGTCTCGAAGTTCTCATCCTGCGTGCCCAACCCGCCCGGAAAGAGCACCACCGCAGCAGCCTCCTTGACGAAAAGCAGTTTTCGCGTGAAGAAGTATTTGAAGTTGATGCACTTGGGGTCGTCGCTGATGATGTCGTTGGTTTCCTGCTCGAAGGGCAGCGAGATGGCCACGCCGAAGCTGGCCTCACGCTTGGCGCCGTGGTGGCCGGCACGCATGATGCCGTCGCCCGCGCCCGTGATCACCATCCAGCCTTCTTTTTCGATGCGCTCCGCAAACTTGCGGGCTTGCACGTACTCCGGATGGTCCTCGGCAGTGCGCGAGGAGCCGAAGATGGTTACCTTGGGGATGTGGCTGTACGGCGCAAAGACCTTGAACGCGTAGCGCAGTTCCTTCAGCGCCGTGTTGAGAATCTTGATTTCGCCGCGTCCGGCTCCGTCTTTGGCCAGCCGGCACACGGTGATCATCATCTGCGAGAGCAAGTCTTGATGTTCGCTGGGCGCGTGCTCAGTGAGCAGGGCGTCAATCGCGGCATTCCTCTTGGCTGAGCCGGGGCTCTGCTGTCGAGTGGTAGATTGTGTTTCCGTCATCATATTCCGATCGTTGTATCCACGTGTCCAACGTGCCCCCAGATTCGGCGTGGGATATTTTCGAGCCGCACCCTTCAGGGTGCGGACCGTCCGCAGCCTGAAGGGTGCGGCTTAGCAGGGAGACGCTAAACACATACTGTTATTTCCGCCCATGATACAGCAAGCCGCAGGCCGAAACCCGCGGCTCAAATGGCGCATCGCCTCAGCGTTTGCGCCAACGTCATCCGCCTTCGTCGGTGTCCTCGTTTTCAGTTGGTTCGTCGCCGGTGGTTTTCTTGTCGGTCGGTTCGTCGCCGGCGCCCGAGTCCGGCTGGGAGTCCTTCGTTTCGATCAATTGCGCATCACCGATGGTGACGTTTTCGAGAAATATGCGCCCCCAGGAGCCCACGCTAATGTCCGTGTAGACATCCACGGTTTCGCTCGGGAACTGCGCCCGCCATTGTAGTTGAGTACGTCCTCCGTCCGGCGAAGGTGAGCCTGCCTGATTCGGGCTCAGTTGGAGACTCTCCAACCCACCATGTTTCTTGAATTCCGCGTTGACCCAGGTCGCGAATTCATCCTCAGTCATCGCGGACTTGAGATCGTCCGAAGCCAGGTCGTACCATGCGGCGATGCCTGCGTCGATGTCTCCCGACTGAAAGGAAGTCGTCGCGACAGCGATGGGGAACAAGCCCTTGGCACGCCCGACGACCATCGGTATTCCCAGGCCCTGCAGCGGTATGACTACAATGGAGATGATCAACCCGGCGATGGCCAAACCGCGGCCGCGGCGCGCGCCGCCTTTGGTCTGCGACAGGCCGACGAGGCTGAAGATCAGGCCGAGCAACGGCGACAGCACCGGGCAACAGACCATGAGCGAACTGACGAAGCCCACGACGGCCATGGCGCTCATCGGCGCAGGGCCGGCGGGCATCCTTTCGGCATCGAAGGCGTCCTGTTGCGGAGCCGGCGGCTGTGGGTCATCAAACGGACTCATGCGTGTATTAGATCACAGCGTTGCCGATTGCACAAGCGATCCATGACATCGCCAAAACCCGCACCTATGATTGCGAGTGATGACCGAGATCCTGTTTGAATCCCCATTTTGGCTCGGGATCGTGCTGGCCCCGGTGCTCTTTGTGCTGTGGGGGCTGTGGTTTCGCACGAGAACGCCACGCGCCGTCCGAGCGCTCCTCGTCGGCCTGGTCATCGCGCCGTTGCTGCTCGTCTGCCAATGGCTGGTCGTGACCGACCGCGAAAAGCTCCAGCTCACGGCGACTCGTCTGTCCAACGCCGTCGGACGGCATGATATTGACGCGATCATTGAACTCATCGAACCGGACGCGCAATTCGATGGCCGGTTTTCCCGGCAGGACTTTCGGCACCATTTGGTCATGCTGCTCGATAAATACTCGGTAGAGAATCCCACAATCGGCGGATTCGTCATCGAGATTGCCGGCGACCGCGCCACCGTGCGTTGTTCTTCGATGTGTCACGTAGAACTGTCCGGCTGGGCCGGCAACGTGCCGTCGAGCTGGGAGCTGAAGTTCCAGCTCTTCGAAGACGGCTGGCTCATCACCGACCTGCGGCCGCTCAAAATCGCCGGCCGGGACTACCGCTCATTCTTCGAAATCCCATGAGGCGGAATTAGGCCACTAAGACACCAAGACACCAAGAATTCAGAATAGAGAATGGAGAATGGAGAAAAAGACTCGCACATTCAACAGACGCTTCCGACGCGTGCTCATTTCCCCATCCTTCATTCCCCATTGCCTTCGTGTCTTTGTGTCTTAGTGGCCTAATTCCGACTCAAACAATCGCCGGCCAGTCCCATTTTGCGAGTTCGGCGAGGCGCTTGCGGTCGGTGAGATTGAAGTGCAGCGGCGTGATGACCACGTAGCCTTCCGTAATTGCCTTGAGATCGCTATCGACGTCGCGAATCTCGCCGAATTCCCCGTCAAGCCAATAGTACATCCGCTTGTCAGGCCCCTCGAACTTGACGTACTTGTCGTCCATGGTTTGGGTGGCTTGGGCCGCCACGCGCACGCCCTTGGGATTGCCGCCTTCCAGGCGCGGGATGTTGATGTTGATGAGCTGCCCGCCGGCCATGCCGCGCTCCAGCAGCGATTTGATCAGCGTCAAGGCGATGCGGGCGGCGCGATCGAAATCGAGTTCTTCGCCGTGGGCCATCGACACGGCGATCGACGGTATGCCGAAAAACGCCCCGTCCGCCGCAGCCGCCACCGTGCCGGAATACAACACGTTGATGCTGACGTTGGCGCCGTCGTTGATGCCCGAGATGACCAGATCCGGCGTGGCCCCGATCAATTCTTGGATGCCCAGCTTCACGCAGTCCGCCGGCAGGCCGCCGACGCTGTGGCCGTAGAACTCGTTGTGCACGTGAATCCGCGAGACGGCGATCGGCTTTTGCACGGTGATGGCATGCGCCGACGCCGATTGCGCCGAATCCGGCGCGACCACGTACACGTCGCCCAACTCCGTCAGCGCCCGGTACATCGCAGCGATGCCCGGCGCCAGAATACCATCGTCATTCGTCAGGAGAATCTTCATAACAACTGTTCTCTTCTCAACTCCCCGAGCCGCAGCCTTCAGGCTGCGGACTTCTTCTTCAAAACCCAAGCGCATCAATCTGCACGACGGACCCACCGCAAATCACCTCGACCTGCCGCCGTGGGTCCGCAGCCTAAAGGCTGCGGCTCGATAGGGGTGAGGCTTGCGGTTTCTTGTCGTTCGGAAACTTGTGCGATGGATCGCTAATCCGCGAGCAACCCGTCGATACGGTCTTCCAGTTCCTTGCGATCCCCATCGCCGGACCACCCGCGGTGGGCATAAGCAATGCGACCTTGCTGATCGATCAAATACGTCTGAGGGATGCTCCTGCCGCGATAGGATCCTCGGTACACCAAGTCACCGTGCATCAGGATGGTGTACGGCAATTCGTGCTCGTTCACGAACTTCTCAATTGCGGGGCGATTTCCTTCGTAGACGTTGACCGCAACGACCTGAATCCGATCGCCGTACTTCTGCTGAACCGCCTTCAAGTGCGGAGCCTCCGCACGACAGGGTGGTCACCACGTTGCGAAGTAGGTCAGCACCACCGGCCGGCCTTTGAACTGCGACAGGCTGACGTCTTCACCGGCGAGGCTGACCAGCGTAAAGTCCGGCGCCGCCGTCCCCGGCCGCAAGCCTGAACAACCGCCACCACTCGCGACAGCCGCAAGCGAACATAACAGAAGTCGATTGTATGCAATTTTCATGGTCGGATTCCTTTTAGCCGCAATTCTACCATCCCGAACAAGTCCGAGCAATTCCTCTCGCGGTCAGTGACCAATCTACATCGCGACGGCTGCCAAACGGCAAGCCTACGCCAGCATCTCTCGAGCTGACTTGGTCGTTTGGCATACGTTCCGGCAACAACTCTGGTGGACGAGCCGCCAGTGGCACCCCAGCGAGGCATCTGTTTGGCGTCTGGTCGTCCCGTAGGGACATTCGAGAATAGCCCAGCGATTCATCGCTGGGTCCCAAGTCTAGGGCCAAGAGTCAGTCCCGTAGGGACGGCTGAGGCGCTCGACCTCAGAGACGTACGCCTGCTTCACTTCAGCCGTCCCTACGGGACTCATCAGCTCGTTAGCACTCTCGCATCCCAGCAGTAAACTGCTGGGCTATTTTCATCATGCCCCTACGGGGCATTCATCTGCGCAGCGGGTGCCACTGGCGGCTTGTCCACCAGTGCATACGCGGTCATTTCGAATCCACCGCAGTTCGGTGGACAGAGTACTCATCTCAATCATCAGTAGATGAGTATTGCGTCCCCCGAACTCTTGCCCGAATTCTTCTCGAACTCTTCTGTAGATGAGTATTGCGTCCCCCGAACTCTTCGAGCCGAAAACGCTCAAGAACGCCTTGGGCATATTAGACACATCTAGGAGCCTCGATGTGACAAAATTTCTGAATTTTTTTGCCCCATAAGTGTCGCCGCAAGCAACAATTGCGCGACTCCGATATGATTGCGGCTCGCCAGAAGTCCTTGGAGCCCTTGCTAGACAGTGCCCCTGGTGTACAATGACTTTCGATGAATGGCACCGGAGAGCCATTCTGCCGCCTCATCTCTCTGCTAGTACAAGTAGACAGCCCTTGACGGATAGGAGCTGCTGTGTTTCAGTCTTCTCACATATTGTGGCTGCAGCCCCTATCCGTAAGCAAAGCACGGACTCCATCTATGCAAAACATCAGCTACCAAGCCTTCATCGCAACGGCGGTGATGGTTCCCGCGATCCCGTTTTTCATCACCTGGTTCGTCGCTCTTTTTTGGAAAGATCCAAGCGAGGCGCATTTCATACTGGTCACGAGCGTCATCCTCTGGACCTTTTGGGTGACGACAATGTGTACTCTCCGTGCGGCTACCTTCTTTCTCACCGTGAACCCAATCATGGGCGTTTTGTTTTCCGTTCCCGTGATCATGTCTCTGCTACTTTACCCGTTGGCCCTTTCGTATAGAACCAGCTTGACTTCGCCGCCAACCAAACTTGATTTACGTCGCCAAACACGGATCACCGTGTCTTGGATATTTTTGGTAGCGTGCAGCATCTTCGAAGCTGTTGCCGTGTATTGGATTTCCTAGGAGAAATGGTCATGTCAACTAAGACGTTTGTGCTCATCATGATTGCCGTAGGTCTTGCGTGCGCTGGTTCCTCGACAACTATGATCGTGCAGGGACCACAGTTCAGCAGAGAGAATCCTAATCCCTGGGTGTCTCCGAAGGCCGCACACAATCGCGTGCTTCTCGTGTCCGA
>JACZTW010000247.1 GCA_022573485.1 Planctomycetota bacterium | reverse complement strand
CGCAGGCCATGACGGTTTCGCTGATTTTGCTCGGCGGATTGGTGATACTGGCGTTTATTCACCGTGACTTGGACTTGCTGATGATGGGCGAGCAAATGGCCGCCGGCCGGGGCGTGAACGTGCGGCGCTCGCGGGCGCTGGCCTATTTCTGCGCGTCGTTGATTACGGCGGCGGTGGTGTCGGTCTGCGGGCCGATCGCGTTTGTGGGCTTGCTGGTGCCGCACACCATGCGGGCGGTAGTCGGCCCGACCCACCGGTTGCTGTTGCCGGCGTGCGTCTTGTTCGGCGCGAGCTTGCTGCCGATTTGTGATTGCATCGCGCGCAACTTCCTGGCCTGGACGACGGAGAACAACTACTCAGAATTGCCGGTCGGCGTGGTGACCAATGTGCTGGGGGGAATCTTCTTTCTGATCGTGCTTATTCGCCAACGGTCGGATCGACCGATTCTGGCTTGACTTGCGGGCTGTCCGTGAGATGCTCGTGATTGTGATCGGCGGGCAGAGCCGGCGCGGCGTTGAGTCCGCCGGTCAGCATGTGAGAGGGCGTGCTCGGCGGAGCGGCGTCTTCTTCCAGATCGTAATCGCTGATGCAGCCTTCGACACGCTCGCCAATGAAGAATTGCACCCAAAAGAGTCTCCCATCGGCGGAGTCCCGGCGCAATCCCAAGCCCATCTCTTGATAAACGTCGTTGAGGATGATCTTGCGATGGTCGTCGCTGTTCATCCAGTCTTCGACCACCATCTCTGCGGAAGTGTGTCCGGTGGCCAGGTTTTCACCGGCGGGGAAGCAGCGGAATTCGCTCGCCCCATGCCGGTCCACGAAGCTGTCACCCGTTTCCGGGTGATCGTGCCCGAAAAAGTCATCCTCAATCATCGTGCATGCATAATCCGCCGCCTCGGCAGACAGCCGTTCGTTGAGGGTCAGGGGATTCATGCCGCGCAGCACGCGCTCCTGATTGACCAGCGCAATCACTTCGGCAGCCGGCGCGCTGCTGTCATCGGGCTCGTCACAAATGACTCTCGCCGCGCCGAGGCCCAGGACACCCTGCACGCTGCTGGAATCGCAGCCGGCCGCCAGGCTGACCGCCAAGGCGAGCACGCCGGCAAGGTATTGTTGGAAACGTCTTGAAGCCATAGCGCAAGGATCCTCAACTCCAGCCCTAAGCCGGGCCCTTCAGGGTCCGGACGTTCTGCAAATCGCTGTGGCAGCGGTCCGTGGCCTGAAGGCCACGGCTCGGAAGAGAAACGCCAGCCACATACCTACATGGGTCGAGGCACATGGACCAACATCTATGATACTTATCGGCTGTCCCGTCGTCGAGTGTTACCGAAGCTCATAGCCCTGCGTCGCTGTAACTTACGACGCAGGAAACACTTAAAGTGTACGCAGCAATTCGGTGCCCGACAAGTTCAAATCTCTGCCGGTTGATCCGCAGGCCGATGGGCCAGCAGGACAGTGACATCCGCCGGCTGATAACCTCTTTCCGAGTACGTATTTAAGTCCGTAAGCGTCTCGTCGAGCGCGGTGCGGGCGGGCATGCCGAACGCGTCACAGAGACTTTCCAGGAATCGATCCTCGGTGAGTGGCGTGCGATCCTCATTCTGCAGTTGCATCACACCCCGCGAATACATCGCCAGCGATTCGTTCTTGCCGAGTAAGCCCCTGCCCGTGACGTACTGGCGATCGGGCGCCGTGCCCAGGGGCGGAGGGTTGGCCGAGCTGGCCAGGCGGCGGGGTTGGCCACTCTGCCCCACCACAACGGCACATGATGCGCCCGCGTTGCTGTGCAGCAGGGCGCCGTTCTTTGGGTCCACCAGCACGATGCCGCATTGCATCGCGATCTTCTCTTGCCGAGCGCAGATCAGCCAGTTGAGTTCCTGCAACATGACGTGCGGCATGTCCGAGTGCAGCACTGCCACGCGAAAAGCCGCCCGAGCTTCGATCATCGCCATCGCGGCGGTGACGGGCTTGGCGGACACTTGGGCAAGGAAGAACGCGGCTGCGCCGTTGGGCATTTGCATGAGGTCGTAGACGTCGGAGGCCGCATCCTGCCCCGGTTTGCTGTGGGCGGCCACTTGCAAGGTCGGCCATTCCGGCAGTCCCTTTGGGTCGAGCTGGGCTTGAATGGCTTGAACGATGCTGCTTTCCGCGGAGGTCAGCGCCTTGCGCCGCTGGATTTCTCCGCGAACCAGCAAGTCCAAATGTGCAGCGATCACCGACGACAGGCCGAGCAGGTAATCAAAATCCCGTTCCGAAAAAGGATCGCCGCTCTTCTTGGAATCGAGATAAATCAAGCCGAGTCGGCCCTGCGGGGAGACAATGGGAGCGGCGATGATGCTGGTCGCGTCGTCATCTTCGAGTTGGGGGATCCACACACCGGCGCCGTAACCCACGCAGCGGTTCAACAGGCTGTCATACAGTTTGGGACGGTCGAAGACGTTGTCGTTGTAGTCCCGACCCTGAATGTAATCCAATCGTCCTCGGCCTTGGCGGCGAACGCCGATCCACACCGCGCGGGCCATGAAGCGCGGCCCCAGATCTACCAGCACGGTCTCCATCATCGCTGCAATATCAGCGCAGGTGCCGAGTTGGTGAGCAAAACGCGCCAGATTGTCGATTTGGGCCGGCGAGAGACTCAATGATTCGCGGCGCGAGCGCACGATCGCACCCGCCGGCAACGGGAACTCATGCTCGATCCGGGAGGCCGCTTTGGCCGGAGCGCGCTTCTTGCCCGGATCATCATCGAGCGTCTCCAGATAGATGTTGAGCGTGTAATCTTCGATCGTGATCTGGTCGCCGTGCGACACTTCTTGAGGCTGCTGAAGCACGTGGCCGTTGACCCAGGTCTTGGCCTCTCCGGCGGTGTGCTCGACGGTCCAGCCGCGCTCCCCGCTGGGCGAGACAATGGCATGAATCAGATCGACGCGCATGTCGGGCAGGCAGACGCTGCAACCGGGTTGCGATCCAATGTGAATCGGTTCTCGCTCGAAGACGAGATCAAATATGACGTTGTCCAGTTCCTTGACGAGGATGCGCATACCTGCCTCTTCTCAGGCGCCGGCTCAGTCCGGCGGGCGGCGGCGATCAGAAACCGCCCAACTTCCCCGCTGACTATTCATAGTATATCATGCTCCGGGTGACATGCGGACCGCGCTGGAGCAAGACGATGGCAAAGCAAACATTGTTGCTGGGACACAGCCCTGATCCTGATGACGCGTTCATGTTCTACGCGCTGGCCAAGGGCTTGGTTCAATCGGATAAGTGGGATTTCCAGCATGTCCTGCAGGATATCCAGACGCTCAACGAGCGGGCCCTGCGCGGCGAACTCCATATCACGGCGATCAGTATCCATGCTTATCCCTATCTCAAAGAGCAATACGCCCTGCTCAACTGCGGTGCGAGCATGGGCGACGGCTACGGCCCTCTGGTCGTAGCCCGTCAGCCAATGACAGTGGAGGATCTCAAGGGGTTGGAAATCCTGATTCCGGGAGAAATGACCACGGCATTCCTCGCGCTCAATCTGCTACTCGGCCCGGGAAATTTCAGATACCGGGTAGTCATGTTTGATCAGATTATGACTCAAGTTGCTGCGGGCCAAGCGGATGCAGGGCTGATCATTCACGAAGGGCAGTTGACGTATCGCAACCAGGATTTGCACAAGATCGTAGACCTCGGAGAATGGTGGCACGAGGACACTGGATTGCCCCTGCCATTGGGAGGCAATGCTATACGGAGAGATCTGGGCGTTCGGGATATGCGTGAAATCGCGACCGTCCTGCATCAGAGCATCGAATTGGGGCTCAGCCGGCGTGAGGAGGCGGTGGCCTACGCGCTGGGATTCGCCCGTGATATGGACCGGGAGCTGGCAGATCGGTTTGTGGGGATGTATGTGAACAAATGGACCCTCGATTTCGGAGACGTCGGACGAGGGGCAGTGCAAACGCTTCTGGACAGAGGCTGTGAGGCAGGATTGCTTCCGGCATGTGGCGACCTGGATTTTATAAGACCTTAATCACGACGCCCCAAGAACTAACGTCACGTCTTGCCTCTCAATTCACAAGCCTGTATCATTATCTACCGATCCAAACGTAGCCGATAGCAGTTTGTAACTGAAATCCCTCTTGCGACCTAATGGAGAATCTCGTGATGACCGCAGACAGACTCAAATTGACGCCTTTGCATGGCATCCGAATGCTCGGCTGCATCGCGGCCTTACTTGGGATGGCGCTGGCGAATGTCGCCTCCGCCCAGGATACCAAGACGCCCGAAAAGAAACCCGCCAACGAGCTTCAAGAACAAAAGCAGAAAGAAAAGCCCAAGGTCACTCCCCGCCTCGTGCAGACGAAGAAGCCTCAGACCAAGCCCGATGCAACGCCGAAGGAATCGGGACAGTCCTTGGAAGATCAGGGCCAGGGTCCCAAGGTGGAATTCGCCTCGCCGAACCACGACTTCGGCGAACAGTGGGTCGGTGGGCAAATGAAGCACACTTTCGAAGTCAAGAATATCGGTGACAAGCCGCTCAAAATCCTGAACGTCAAGCCGTCTTGCGGGTGTACCCTGGCGGGCAAGTTTGACAGAGTGATCGAGCCCGGCGGCATCGGCAAAATCCCGGTGTCCGTGAACTCGGCGAAACTGTTCGGCAAATTCAAGAAGACGATCCGGGTGACGACCAACGATCCGAAGAACCAAAACGCTACGCTGTCAATCGCCGGCGTGATCAAACACTACGTCACCGTCAAACCGAACCGTGTCAACTTCAGACAGCTCAAACCCGCTGAAGAAAAGGACTTTACGCTCAAGCTGACCAACAACGGCGAGCAGCCGCTCGAACTGACCTTGTCCAAGCCGCAGATCGGCGCCTCTTTTACGGCGGAAATCGTCGAGAAGGTTCCCGGGCAGGAATTTGAATTGATCGTTCACGCCAAGCCGCCGTACAAAGAGGGCCGGCTTTCCGGATCGGTGAACCTCAAAACCAACAACCCGAAGCAGGCGGATCTCAAGATCATCGTTTCCGGAACCGCGCTGGCCCGGCTGGACATCAAGCCCAAGCAGCTTGTGATCTCGCGCCCCAAACCCAATGAATTCACGCATAAAATTACCGTGACCAACTTCGGAAATTCGCCCATACACCTCCTGGAAGCGACGGTGGACGACGATAAGCTCAGCCTGGAGACCCAGGAAATCGAACCGGGCAAGAAGTATCAAGTGGCGGTCACAATGCCGGCGGGATATAAGCCGGACATCGCCGGCAAGATGCTCACGCTAAAATTCGACGATTCAGAATATTCCAAAGTAGAAGTTCCCATCCGCAGCACTGCCCGGCGCCCGAGACCGGCACAGTTGCTGGAAGGCAAGACGGCGCCCGTGGCAACCTTCACAACCCACGGGGGTTACAAGGTGGACACCTCTGCCATTAGCGACAAAGCTATGGTGCTGAAGTTCTACACGAGCTGGTGCGGGTTCTGCAAGAAATCACTGCCCAACATCGAACAAGTCTACCAGGAATACAAAGACAAAAGCGTGCGGTTCATCGCCGTATGCCTGGACGACCCCAACGCACCGCGCAAGGGCAAAGCCTTTACGCAGGAACAATCATTGGCCAAGTTGAAGGAACTCGGCGTCACTTTCGACGTGGTCTTCGACCCGACCAAGGAAGTCGGCAAGTTGTTCAAAGTCAGCAGCTTCCCGACGATGTTTATCCTTGACGGCTCGAGCAAGGTCGTCAAGGTGCAGATGGGCGCCGTGCAGGGCAGCCGAGTGGCTGACTTCAAGAAGCAGTTGGATCGCATCCTGGCCGCCGCGACGGACCAGACTCCGTCCGAGCCCAAAGCCGCCGTCGAGCCCGCCGCGCCGAGCCTCAGCACGACCTCCGGCACCCAA
>JACZTW010000246.1:679-5890 GCA_022573485.1 Planctomycetota bacterium | reverse complement strand
CCCCCGACCATGTCTCGCCGGGCGCGGCATGAACCGGCCCGGAAGTGGTCACCGGCCAATGCTCAAAACGGCGATGATGATCGTCCGCCCAGGCGAGAATCTTCTTGAAGGAGAGGCAGGGAAGATCATGCACGTTGCGCTTGCCGCGTTTCTCGTTCAGCAGCCGTGCCAGTGACGTCCCGCCGGGCAACCCGCGCAGCCCGTCGCGGAGTGCCACGTCGATCGCCCCCCAGGTCTCACTCGGGGCATTGTGGACCAGACCACTGTCGCCCGTCGGCCACGCGCCGGTGCGTTTGCGGTGCGCGTCAGCCCAGGCCAGGATCCGGCCTTTTTGAAAGGGAGGCAGGTGTTTGCCACTTCGCACGCCGCGATGCTTCGAGTACAGCCCCGCCAGCGTCAAGCCAGCCGTCAGACCCCGTCGTCCCTTGTACAGCGCCTTGGATATCGAGAGCCAGGTTTCGCCCGGCACGCCGTGAACGGGCCCCGCATCAGACGTGGGCCAAAAATCCTCCCGCTTCACATGCGCATCCGACCACGTCAGGATCTGCTTGATGGTCAACCGCGGCAGGTGTTTCGGATTTCGAAGGCCACGTCGCAGCTCGAGGAATCTGGCCAACGAATCTCCGCCCGGTAAGCCTCGAACGCCCTGCTTCAGCGCCCCGTCGATCCCGCCCCAGGTTTCGCCGTCGGCGCCCCGCACTGCGCCCGACGACGCGATCGGCCATTGACCGCTGCGTTCGTGGTGCGCGTCGGCCCATTTGAGAATGTGCGAGTAGCGCAGCGGAGGTCTGCCCTTGCGATTCCACTTCCCGCGGCGCTGTGCCAGGAGTTTGGTCAGCGACGATCCGCCTTCCAGGCCGCGCAAACCCAATTGTAAGGCATTGTCGATTCGCTTCCAGTTATCGCCGGGGGTCTCCGGGATTGAGCCCGATTGGACCTCAGGCCATGCGCCCGTTCGGCGCCGATGTGCGTCTGACCAGGCAAGAATACGGGTGATCGAAAGGCGCTTCGCACGGCGCTCTGCACGCACCTGCCGATGCGTGGCGAGAAGCTTCGCCAGTGTCGATCCGTGAGGCAGGCCTCGAAAGCCCTGCCGCAACGCACCGTCGATGGCGCTCCAGGTCTCACCCTCCGCACGAAGAACACCTCCAGATCGCGTGGTCGGCCAACAACGCGTACGCCGCTCATGCCGCTCCGCCCAAGACAGGATCTGTCGGATCGTTAACTGTCTTGTTGGCCGCGCCATTTGGATCTGTGAGAAACTATAGGAAGCACCCTAGAACAGGATATCACATGTTCGGTGCCGGCGGAATACGTCCCCCATTGATTCGGACGGCATCAACGACCACCACTCGACACTCTGCGCCCGAAGTGCCCCGGCCTTGAGCATGTATGTGCTTGCTCCCGGCCGCCGAGGTTGAAGAGCGCTGGAACGAAATACTCGACGCCGAAGCCTGCACCATCGCCGCCCAACCCCCCGGCCCCACCATGCACAGCGGCGTAGCGTGATCCTCCCTATGCGCGCTACTGCTCCCGCACATCGATGAAATGGTCACCGAAGGCCTAGTCACGCTCGAAACATCGCAAGTGATCGAATACCTGGCCGATCGGGCTGAGTGATCGGAATTCATCATCGAATTCAAGTAGCGGCAGATTCGATCATGCACAACGGCGATGCGTGAACACCGTTCACAATCAATCTCCATCAAACCAGCAAGCGCCGAGGGCATCTGCGTCTTGCGCGACGATTTTAGAGTCGCGGTATCACACAATTGACCAGAATCACACCCAGCGCCTCACTGGGTCCGCACTTCCGATATTGGTCCCGGTTTCTGCTTCCTGCGCTTTGTGCAGACCGCACGACTCCTCCACCAAGTGGATAAGTTCACACTATGACTGCCGAAGGCCGGTCGAATGTCATATTCCGCGGTGAACAACTATCGGACGCTAGTGCTTCTGCCCAATTCAAGGCAGGAATATGGTGATCCTCGTCTTGTTCAATGACGATGCAGAATTTGACCGTCGCGCTCGCCGCGAGATCAGACGAAGTCCCCGTGCCGATCGATCAAATAGCGTATTCAGCGTTATGAATTTGAACTGTATTCTCATCGCAGATCCCTCTCGAACAATGCGTTCGTTGATTCGCCGCGAGTTCCCGGCAGATGAATATGAAATCCTCGAGGCCTGTGACGGCGAGGAAGCGATCCGCATCGCCGAAAAATCCGAGCCGGCTTTCGTCACTCTCGGTCTGGAGCTGCCCCGGCGCAGCGGGCTGGATGTCTGCCGGTATCTGACCACCGAGCGTCGCGCTTCCAAACCGCACATCATCGTGATCACCGCCCACGGCTCGCCCGAGGAACACGCCAAGGCCTTCGAAGCTGGGGCCATCAACGTCCTGCAAAAGGGCTTCCAGCAGGGAGAACTGACCAGCTACATCCAGCACCTCAAGCTTCTCTGTCAGCACTCGCAGCTGGCCGGAAAGAGCGTGTTGGTCGTGGACGACAGCGCCTTCTGTCGTACCAGCATCGCTCACGTACTCGAATCGAACGGTGCCCACGTACTGCTCGCTGATGACGGCCTGACGGCGATCGATATTCTCGCCGAACGCACCCCGGATCTGATTCTCACGGATCACCATATGAAGGCCATGGACGGCATCGATCTGGTCAAGCGGATTAGAAAAATGCCCGAACACAAGTTGACGCCGATTCTGTTCCTGTCCGGCACTGAGGACACTACGGTAGCGGCGGTCGCGCTCGAAGCCGGCGCCAACGACTTCGTTCGCAAACCATTTGAAGCCATCGAGTTGATCGCTCGCGTGCATGCGCACGTTCGGATGGCCGAGTTGACACTTCGGATGGCACACGCTCGTGAAGCGGAAATAGCCAACCAAATGAAAAGCGCCTTCCTCGCTAACATGAGCCACGAGATTCGCACGCCCCTCACCGCCATCCTCGGATATACCGAACTGTTGGTGGACGTGCTGGGCGACCGCGACGACTGCGCCGAATACCTCAGCACGATCAGCCGCAATTCCTTCCATTTGCTGGAGCTGATCAACGATGTGCTGGACCTTTCGAAGATAGAGTCCGGAGAGCTTGAACTTGAAAACATTCAATGCCATCCGCCGCGCATCATCGCGGAAGTGGTCCGATCGATGCGCCAGATCGCCGCGGACAAGAATCTCGAACTCGCTGTCGAATACCGTGAAGCGATCCCCGCGAGCATGAACTGCGACCCGATACGACTTCAGCAGGCCCTCACCAACCTGGTGAGCAATGCCATCAAGTTCACGAGCGCGGGCCGAGTCACGGTCAGCCTCGGTCTCGAGCGCCGACCCAACGATCCCATGCTGGTCATGAGCGTCACCGACACCGGCATCGGCATCGCGCCGGACAAACTAGCCGCAATCTTCGAGCCCTTCAAGCAGGCCGATGCTTCCACCACCCGCAAGTATGGAGGGACCGGCCTGGGACTGACCATCGCCCACCGCATCGCCGAGATGCTCGGCGGCAGCCTCGAGGTGAGCAGTGAAGTGGAGCAGGGCAGCACGTTTACGCTCCGCGTCCCCTGCGGACCACTCGACGACGCTGAGCTGGTGACTGAGCCGGGCCCGTGTGAAGCTGACCAGCCCGCCGATGCGATCCCGCCGAGCGCTGAACTCGAAGCGCGCATTCTGCTCGTCGAGGATTGCGAGGATAACCAGAGGCTCATCACTTTCATCCTGGAGAAGGAAGGGGCCTACGTCGAGCTTGCAGAGAACGGGCGGATCGGCGTTGACAAAGCCCTCGAAGCGCAGGCCAGCGGCACGCCGTTCGACCTCATCCTCATGGACATGCAGATGCCGGTGATGGACGGTTATGATGCCACCCGACTGCTGCGAAGCCAAGGATATACCGGCTCGATCGTGGCCCTCACCGCCCACGCCATGACCACCGATCGCACATGCTGCCTCGAAGCGGGCTGCGATGAGTACGCCACGAAACCCGTCGATCGCCGGCGGCTCCTAAGTCTGATCCACGAGCGAGTCTTAACCCGTCGCTGATCGCACGGGCGTACTCCTCGCCTTGCTGCGCGACCATCTCAAGCCCACGGCAACCGAAGACTGGCCGGACCCCGGACACGCAACGGTCTTGAAGGAGGGGTCAAGAACCACTCACTGCTGAATCGGGACCTTCTTCTTCAACCAGTTGAGGGCGACATAGAGACTGAATACGCTCTGCTGCTGGAGTATCTGACGGGCGGTGAAGCGTATGTCGGGGGCATTCACTGCAACCGGCACGACGCCGCGGGCGGGACTTGGTGAGGGCCAATCCTTCGCTGACACTCTGGCGGGCGGACCCAACGCCGGCGCTCCGGGCTGGCACTGCCGTATCGCCGTTTTGACGGCCCTCCGGCCGGTTGTTGACTGGACACTCGGGCCGGCGATACTTGGGATGGCATACCCAGGCTGCCTGAACCCTATGGCTTGCAAGGAGTCCCGGACGTGGGGTATAATGACAGGCGGACCCGCTCGGCCTCCCGGACCCGCCGAGCCATACTCTTCAAACACTAGACCCAACAGCCGGAAAGCCGGCCGGTTGGTTCACGACGCTCCCCGGATGACCCCGGGGCAGGCCGGCATGGTGTCGGCCGATGCTCGGTTTTGCCATACCTTGACCTTGATGAGGAGGGTTTGTGATGCGCTTGTTCAACAATGCAATCGGGATCTTCTTGCTAGCGACCGGAGCGATGCTGTTGGCTCCGGTTTTGCCGGCATCGGCCCAGATTCCCCCTGACCTGCCACAGCTTTGCAGCACAGATGCGGACTGCTCCGAACCTGACCTTCAGTTCTGCTTCATCCTCATCTGCGTTGAATGCCTTATCGACGGCCACTGCGACGATGGGTTGTTCTGTAACGGTGAAGAGGAATGCGGGATCAACGGTTCATGCTTTGATGGGACTCCTCCCTGCCCCGCGGGCTTGGCATGCGATGAGGCGAACGATTCATGCGAGCCCTGCGCATCGGATGACGACTGCAACGCTTTGGATGGCCCATGTACCGAGGGCGTATGCGACAAGGGTACCGGCACTTGCGATTCTGAGCCGGCAAACGACGGTGGCGCCTGCGACGACGGCAATGACTGTACGGATAACGTCTGCGCCGACGGCGTGTGCGGGAGCACGGACAACACCGCCGACTGTGACGACGGCGACGACTGTACTACAGAC
>JACZTW010000246.1:0-639 GCA_022573485.1 Planctomycetota bacterium | reverse complement strand
TTTGTGCCGGCGGAACCTGCGCCGGAACGGCTATCGACTGTGACGACGGCAACGCGTGTACGTTCGATGCGTGCTTGGCAGGGAACTGCATCAACCTACCCGCCCCGGGCGCCTGTGATGACGCGGACGAGTGTACGGACGACAGTTGTGACCCGGCCACGGGATGCGTGAACGCTGCGGTCGATTGCGACGACAGTGATCCGTGTACTGATGACAGCTGTGACGCCGCGACGGGGTGCGTGAACGAGGACACGGACTGCGACGACGGCGATGAATGTACCGACGATAGTTGCGATCCAGTGGACGGCTGTGTGAACGATGATGCCGATTGCGATGACAGCGATGCATGTACGGACGACAGTTGTGACGCGGCCACGGGATGCGTATACGAGGCGATCGATTGTGACGACAGCGATGCCTGCACGACCGATTCCTGCGATTCGACCGACGGTTGCGTGAACACGCCGATCAACTGCAACGACGGCGACGCCTGCACCGAGGACACGTGCAACGACGGCTTCTGCTCGAACGACCCGATCGTCTGCGCCGACAGCGACAACAACCCCTGCACGGCCGAAACGTGTCAGAGTCCGAGCGGCGTGTGCGTCGCCGTGCCCATCGATTGCGACGACAACAACC
>JACZTW010000245.1 GCA_022573485.1 Planctomycetota bacterium | reverse complement strand
CCGGCGTTAATTGCGAAGTCGAGACGGTCTACGCCTGGGAGTTGGCCGGTGCGCGGGCGCAGGTGGTCCACATCAACGCGCTGCGTGAGAATCCCGGGCAGTTGCTCGACTATCAGATCCTCACAATTCCGGGCGGCTTCAGCTATGGCGATGATATTTCCGCGGGGAAGATCCTCGCGAACCAATTGCAAGTATTTCTGGGTGACCAACTGCGCGCGTTTGCGGAGCGTGATCGCCTGATCATCGGCATTTGCAACGGTTTTCAAGTGCTGTGCAAGACCAGTCTGCTGCACGGCGGAGGTGGTGGCGGCGACTTGCCGGCGGCCACGATCACGGCGAACGTCTCGGGCAAGTACGAAGATCGTTGGGTGCGCCTGCGACGTGCGTCGGACAACTGCGCTTTCCTGAAGCGTGCGACGGTCTATGAGTTGCCCGTGGCCCACGGCGAAGGCCGAGTGATGGCGTGCTCGGATCAGGAAATGAACAGGTTGGCGAAACTCGGGTGCGTGGCGATGCAGTACACTTCACACAACGGCGCCTCTGTGGCGTATCCGGACAATCCGAACGGCAGCATGATGGATGTAGCCGGCCTGTGCGATCCGAGCGGGCGGGTTTTCGGTCTGATGCCGCATCCTGAGAGGTTCATCCACGAGACGCAGCATCCCGAGTGGACCAGCCGCGATGATACGCAGGCCGACGGCCGGGCGATCTTCGAGTCAGCCGTGGACCATTTTCATTAATTCCTGTGGTGATCCATCAGCCGACTTCGCGCTTCTGGAAGATGGCGACTCCCAGCATCAGAATTGCAATGATGTAGAGGGCGGCATACCCCAACGCCGAGAACATGTAGGCCGGGCCGAGGTTCTTGCCCATCGCGATCGCATCCGCGACCCAAAAAACGCCCAGATTGGGAATGATGCGATAGGCGATCCACGCCAACTTCGCGACCAGGGATGGCTGTTCGAGCAGGCCGATGCCCTCAAGATGTTGTTGGCCAAAGACATAATCAGATGTCAGGCCGATCATCAACACAATGACGCAGATGGTGAGCGTGGCCACCTGGCCCAGTTTACAGGACACCGTGAGGGCGACCGCAGAGATGATCCAGACCATCAAGAGCACTAAGATGATCGCGCCGATGAGGTTTGCTTCTCCAAGGTACGGAATCTGCAGTTGCCACTCTGGGTCGATGATCATGACCATGAAGTAGCCGAGGGTCATGAGAGGGGTGAGGAGGAATACCGAGGTCGACGAGAACTGCCATCCGTACATGAAGTTGCCGTAGGCGCTGATGCCGAGCGCGAGGAAGATGGGCGCGAAACCGAAGATGATAGCGGGCAAGTCGTAGGGGTCCGTGGTGTTCATCATGACCTTGTGCCGGACCACGAACAGCATGGCCAGCGTGCAGATGTAAAAGGCTGCCGTTAAAGCACTTATGAGCCCGATGAACTTTCCGGCGATCAGCACGGGTCTGCTGACCGGCTTGCTGAGGATCGTCATGACGGTCTTGTTCTCGATCTCGCGGCTGAGGATCCCGGCTGCGGAAAAAGAAGCCAAGAACAAACCGGAGAGCAGCAACGTAGAAAGGCCTAGACTGCGGAGGAAGATGTTGTCATCGGACAAGGTATAGGCCGCCAGCGATACGTTGAGCAGCATCATGATGCAGGTCACGATCAGCATGATCCCGTAGATGGGCTGGCGGATCGTTTCCAGAAACGTGTTACTTGCAATGGCGATGAGTTTGGTAAACATGGCGACTTGCCCATAGATACGAGCGTCGGCGGTCAAATGTTCACGGTTTTGGCTTCCGGACGGGCAGTCCCAACCATGCGGCGCCGGGCCATGCTCATTCCTGCTTGCAGTTGAGTTGTCTGAAGGAATCTGAGGCCGGAGTCGCGACCGGCGTGTCCCAGGTTTTGCAGGTTTTGCGTATCTGACGAAGGTGTTTTTATGAGAGTTGGTGAAGTCACGGCGGAAGCGCGTGCCCGGAATGTCAGCATCGTCGGTCTGGTGCTGCAGTTCAGCTTGGCCATGTGCCTCTTGCTGCTGTATCTCTTCGATCGCTCGACGGCGGTTTTCAGCACCATGCGCCTGACGTTCGGCGGGGTGTTCATTTGGTCGGCGCTCGCGATCCTGTACCACCAGCGACGGCATGTTGCGGTGGAATCGCTGGAGACCGATCGGCTTCGCAAAGAGCGGGCGACCAGCGGCAGTGAGTCGATCTTTGAGCAAGAGGACGAGGATTTCCTCGTCGCCCGGCGCCGGATGCGCTGGCTGTATCGCTGGCTGCTGCCGGCGTTCGTGTTGCTCACCGTGGTCTACTTGTTGGCTGGCTTCTTCGTGGTCTGGCCCACGGCCCTGTTAGTGAAAGACTCCTGGAAACCCGTTGCGAATCCTTCGCTGTCGATGTTGATCGCCGCGGGCATCGCGTTTGTGTCGTTCTTGTATTCGCGGTACGTCTCGGGCATGGCCCGCGATCCAGCCTACCGCCTGCTCAAAGCGGGTTCGATCTATCTATTCGCCTGTGCGCTGGTTGGCCTGCTGCTCACGGTTTGTCTGGGCTTGGTCAGCACACAAATGGTATTGCCCGAGCGGATTTTGGGCGTCGCCGTGCGCTACCTCCTGGTGCTGCTGGGTCTGGAATTCCTGGTGAATTTCGTCCTGGATTTCTATCGCCCGCGCGTGGCAGATGAGGTTGTTCGCCCGGCGTTTGAAAGCCGGCTGATCGGACTGGTCAGCGAGCCGGAGGGCATCGCCAAGTCGATCGCGGATGCCGTGAACTATCAATTCGGCTTCGAGGTCAGCGCCACTTGGTTCTACAAGGTGCTGGAGCGGGCGGTCGTGCCGCTGGCGGCGTTGTCGATCATCATCTTGATCGGCATGACCAGCGTGGCGATTGTGGATGCGGATGAATTGGCGGTCATCGAGCGGTTTGGCCGGCCGACGTCGACCAAGCCGGTGGGGCCTGGCTTGGTCTTCAAATGGCCTTGGCCCGTGGAGCATGTGCGTAAGGCCAGAGTCGGGCTGGTGCAGGAGATTGTGGTCGGCGAAGTGGAAGAGGAACACCGTGAAGACGGAGAGAGGGACTGGGCGGAGGAAGTGATCACGTGGACGGAGGAGCACAAGTTCGTTCCTTCCATTGATGTGTTGGTGGCTACTCCGGACGACGACGATCAGCAAAGAGGGCGCGGCGCATCGTCGGACGACTCCGCTGATGACGAAACCGTGGCGGTGAGCATCCTGCGGATGTCCATGCCGGTGCAGTACACCGTCAAGCGAGACTCGGAAGGGTTCTTCAATTATCTGTATAACTATTCGGACCCGCAGGAAATGCTGCGGGACATTTCTTACCGCGAGCTGGTCAAGCAGGCGGTGCACTTCGACTACCAAAAGATCATGGGCGAGCAGCGTGCGGAAGTGACCGCGATTCTGGACCGCCTGATTCAAGAGAAATGTAATGAAATGAAGCTGGGCATCGACATCGTGTTCGTCGGTTTGCAGGATGTCCATCCGCCGACGGAAAGTGACGTCGCGGCGACGTTTCAGGACGTGGCGACAGCCGAGCAGCAGCGCGATACGCTGATTCAAATGGCCCGTATCGAAGCCGCCAAGGAATTGATTAAGGTGGCTGGTGACGTCGGGCGTGCCGAGAAAATCAACGCCCTCATCCTGCAAAAGGATGAACTGGGAACCGGCGATGAGCAGCAGCGCGAGATTGTGGACCGCGAGATCCAGCAGTATATGTTGGGCGACTCTGAGGTGGGGATCAGGCCGATTCAAGGCGAGGCGGGCGAATTACTGCAAATTGCCCGCGCCGACGCCGAGGACAGCGTCAATCGCGCGGCGGCCAAGGCGAACACGTTTCAACTGGAACGCGTTGCGTACGAGGCCTCGCCGCGGTTGTACAAGATGCGCAAGGTTCTCGAAGCGCTCTCCGAGAAACTCGACAACGTGCGAAAATACGTCGTGGTGGTTGATCCCGAGAAGACCAAACTCATCATTGTGTTGGACGAACAGGAATCGGCCGGTTTGGAAATCATAGAATCGCCTCAATAATTGGGGCGTTGTCAGGAGATCGTCAGGCATGAATAAACTCACTACTATCGTTGGATCAGCCGTTCTGCTCCTGGTGTTCGTCTTTTACATGTGTTCGTTCCAGGTGCGCTCGACCGAAATCGCCGTTCTTAAGACGTTCGGCAAGTTCGAGGAGAACGACATCAAGACCGAGCCGCAGCTTTACTTCAAGTGGCCTTGGCCGATCCAGAGCGTGGTGGTCACGGACAATCGCACACGCGTCCTCAAAGACACCTATGAAGAAACGCCGACCCGTGACAGCCAGAACCTCATGGTGACCACATACACTTGTTGGCGGATCGACGAGAAAAGCCCGTACAAATTCCACATCGCCAACAGCAGCAGCGAGAAAAAAGCCGAGGCCAAGCTCCGCAACCTGGTGCAGGCTCAAAAGAAGATCGTCATCGCCCAGCACGACTTGTCCGACCTGGTCAACACCGATCCCAACAAGTTCAAGTTTGATCAAATCGAGCAGGAACTGCTGGCCCGGACCAAGACGACCGCACTGGAAGAATATGGCATCGAGATTCAGGCGATGGGCATCCGGCGGCTGTCGTTCCCCAAGTCCGTCAGCGAGAAGATCTTTGAACGAATGAAGGCCCACGAACAAAAAAAGGCCGCCAAGTATGAAACCGAAGGTGAGGCCCAGGCCCAGGCGATCGTTGCTGAGGCCAGCGCCGTGAGTCGGAATATATTGGCCGTCGCCGACCGTCTTGCGGAGCAAATCAAGGCGGAAGCAAAGGCCGAAGTGGGCGAGTACTACAAGGAATTCGATGAGCATGCCGAGTTGCGGCTGTTTCTGGATCGCCTGGAGGCGACCGTCCGGGCGCTGCAGGAGCGCACCACGATTATCATGGATAGTGCCTTTGCGCCGTTTAACCTCTTTGACTTTGATCCGGACGCACGCGCCGCTGGCAACGATGGCAGCGAAGTCCCACTCGCCCGTGTTCCCTGACATGCGACCGTCGCCGCAGCAGTGAAGAAAGAGAGTCAGCACACATGCAGATGCACCAC
The DNA here is from genome assembly GCA_022573485.1 of Planctomycetota bacterium. GTDB lineage: Bacteria > Planctomycetota > Phycisphaerae > UBA1845 > CAIVHJ01 > JACZTW01. Next base: position 816 of record JACZTW010000245.1, on the reverse strand, counting down.
GACCCCGGTTCGCGGGATCATCAGGACGGCGGCCTGGCGTTCGAAGCCATGGACGCCCCCAACCAGTCGCTGGCCGACGCGTTACGCGCCAGCTTTCAAATCCTGAAGGTTGTCCTCATTATCGTGATTGTTCTGTACCTTGCCTCCGGTGTGCAGTGCCTGGAGCAGAATGAAAAGGCGCTGGTTCTTCGGCTGGGCAGAATTCAAGATAAAGTCGAGGGTCCGGGCGGGCTGGTTTTCACATTCCCCCGACCGATCGATCAATTGATCAAAGTGCCCGTGACCGAGAAACGGACCACGATCCTTATCAGACAGGATCTCCATGTGAAGGAAGGCGAGGACCGCAGCGCAGTCCGGCGCACCGGGGGATTGGATCCCAAACTGGACGGATCGATCATGACGGGTGATCGTGGACTGGTACACGCCCAGTGGATCGTGACTTACGAGATCGATGATCTCAAGAAATTCGTCACCAACGTCTTTGACGCCGAAAAGAAAGGGGAGAAGGCAGGGGAGAAGGCGCTGATTGAGCTGGCTGTTGAGAATGCAGCCATTGAAGTGATTGGTCAAATGGCGGCTGTGGACGTCGTTCGGAAAGAGATCAGCATGATCCAGGAGCGTGTGCAGAGCAAAGCGCAGGCCACGCTGACCGCCCTGGAGACCGGAATCAAGATTGCCAATATCGATGCCAAGCCGTCCTGGCCTGTTCAGACCAAGGCGGCCTTCGAAAGGGTCACCAACGCCAGCAGCAACAAGCGAAAGAAGAAGGATGACGCGCAGAAGCGCAGCAAGGAGATTCTCAACGGCACGGCGGGC
>JACZTW010000244.1 GCA_022573485.1 Planctomycetota bacterium | reverse complement strand
GTGATGGTGGCGGGCGGCTGCGTCTCACCCTTGATCTCCACCCCCTCCTTGGCCTCGACGGCCTGGTGAAGGCCGTCGCTCCAGCGCCTTCCCGCCATCTGCCGGCCGGTGAACTCGTCGACGATCACGATCGACCCGTCCTCACCGAGGATGTACTTCTCGTCCCGCTGGAAGAGCGTGTAGGCCTTCAGCAGCTGGTGCAGCACGTGGATCTTCTCGCTCTTGGCCGCATACTCCGCCTCGAGCTCATTCATCATCTCGCGCCTGGCGTCGACCGAGAGAGACTCGTCCTCTTCGATCCGCCCCACCTCCTCCGAAAGATCCGGCACCACGAAGGCATCTGGGTCGTTGGGCGCCAACTCGTCGAGGCCCCTGTCCGAGAGGTACACGTTGTGGCCCTTCTCGTCCATCGCGAAGTACAGCAGCTCGTCGATCTCGTGGAGCCGCTTCTCGCGCATGTAGTCGGCCTCGACCTTCAGCACCAGCTTCTGCCGGCCAGGATCTTCGGCGAACAGCTTGAGCAGGCGCTTGTTGCGGGGAGCGCCCCGCTTCGCGGCCAGCAGCTTCTCGCCCGCCTCGAACTCGTCGCCCTCCTCCAGATCCTTCTCGGCCGACGCGATCAGCTCACCCACCACGCGCATCTGCTTGCGGTAGAGGTTGGCCACCAGCGGATTGTATTGCTTGAAGGGAGTGGAGGTGTCTCGACCCACGGGACCCGAAATGATCAACGGCGTGCGTGCCTCGTCGATCATGATGGAGTCGACCTCATCGATGATGCAGTACCAATGCCTCCGCTGGACCCGCTGCTCCAGCTTGTGGACCATGTTGTCGCGGAGGTAGTCGAACCCGTACTCGTTGTTGGTGCCGTACGTGATGTCCGCGTCGTACGCCTCGTGGCGCTCGGGCGAATGCGGCTCGAACAGGTCGATGCAGCCGACGCTCATCCCGAGCCGGCTGTACACGGTGCCCATCCATTCCGCATCGCGCTGGGCGAGGTACGAGTTCACGGTGACGAGATGGGCGCCCCTGCCCGCGAGCGCGTTCAGGTAGAGTGGCATCGTGGCGACAAGGGTCTTTCCTTCCCCCGTGGCCATCTCGGCCACCTTGCCCTGATGCAGGGCGATGGCACCGATGAGCTGGACGTCATAGGGGATCATGTCCCAGACCATGTTCTGGCTGGTGACGACGATGTCCTGGCCCATCAAACGCCGGCACGTCTCCTTTACCGTGGCGTACGCCTCCGGAAGGAGGTCGTTGAGCGTGTCTTCGATGAGTTGAACGAGCTGGTCATCCAGCTCCCCGAGCCGCTGCTGAAGGGCTTCGCGGGTGGTCGGATCCTCGCTATGGCGCTTCTCCTCCTTGAGCGTCTCGATCTCCTCCTCGAGCTCGCTTATGGCCGCATTGAGCCGCTGCCGGAGCTCGTCCGTCTTTCCCTTGAGTTGCTCGTCGGTGAGAGAGGAGTACCGCTCGTACCACTCATTGATCTCATCGACCACGGGCTGGAGCTTCTTGGCCTCGCGCACGTGCGCCGAGCCGACGAGTTTTTTTAGCGCTGCTTTAAGCATCTGATGGCAGTGGTCCGACCTTCTTCATTTCTTCCGTGCACACCCGGTCCGCGGTCGCGTAACAGGTGCCCTTCTAGCCGTTACAATACAACTTCTCACGTTCGATGATCCGAAGCACTCCGGCCGGGACGAGGTGCCCGACGGGACGGCCCTCGGCGACCATGCTCGGCGTCCCAGTCGCGGAGCATCCGCCAGAAATACTCCCGATTGATTGGAATGGCCACCAACTCGTCGGCCCGGACCGCCACGCTCACCAGCCAGTTAAGCCATGTTGTTGAGTCGAAGATCGGAGCCTGCTCAACACGAGATACCATGGTGTCCTCATTTTCCACCATCCAATCCAATAGGAAACGCAGAGTCTTACGTGGACTCTGCTCACCCCGCAGAGTCTACCACAACGAAGATGGACTTCCAGCCGCTCTCAGGCGGTTCTTTCAATGGTTGGCGCGCTTGTTCGAGCAATGGGAACAGAACATGCTCGCGCACGCGCGAGGCTCTCACGGGCGGGGTAGCAAAGACCCGATTTCCAGGGAATTGAGCCTACGCCGGTCGAATCGGGCCCCCCCGCAAATAGCACATCATCACCGCATACTCCCGCGCGCACGGGCTCGGGACTGGTTGCAACGAGCGAGCACAATCGTCCGAGATGTTACGAAAGTGTGCGAAATGTATGCAGACTTGGCGACTCGCAGCCTGTCGTCGCTCACGTCGGTTCATCCACATGGTCTTTGCCCGTCGTGGACAGTGCGTGCGGGTAGCATAGATGGGATCGCCTGCACGTCAACCGGAGCCCCGGGCGCACCCGGAAAGTCCCCGCAAAGCCCGACAGCTACTTCTTCGCACCATACTGCTTGAGTAACTCGACGACTTCATCGCTGCCCATGTCGGTCGCCAGGGACAGCGGCGTTCGGGCTTTATCGTTTGTCACATTGGGGTTCGCGCCGCGCGTCAGAAGCAGGCCTACGATTTCAAAATGATCTTCATACACCGCCCAGTAAACGGGCGTATTGTTGGTCTTGTTCTTGGCATTGACTTCGGCGCCGTTATCGAGGAACAACTCGACCAAATCGAAGTACCCGTTGTATGCAGCCTGGGCGAGCGGCGTATTGCCGGTCTGATTCGCGACGTCGACATCGGCGCCATGCTCCAAGAGCAACTTCGCCACGTCAACGGCGCCTTGTACCGCGGTGTAAGTCAGTGCCGTCTGACCGACCTCGGTCATGGCATCGACGTTCGCGCCGCGCTCGACCAGCAGCTTGGCCATGGCGAGATCGCCCGCGTAAGCCGCCATGCACAACGGCGTGGCGCCGTCATCGCTGCGGGCGTTTACGTCGCCGCCTTGATCCAGCAGCTCGACGACCTCGGCCAGGTCTCCGGTCTCCGCAGCCGCGATAATCGCCGCCGCGCCACTGGCTGCGGGCGGTGCGTCAGTCGTCGGCTGCTGCGGTGGCCCCTCTTCCGGAGCGTCGCTCAACCGGGCTGCGTAGGTTACCGTTGATGCAGTGTCGGTTGTGGATTGATTCGACTCGCAGCCGCACGCACTGACTATGACGCCAACCAGCATCGCCGCCAAGATTCCCCGCGTGAGTCGGTGGAAGTCAATAAGCCTGAAGATCATTCGCGAATTCTCCTATACGATCGACAAAACCCAACCGGGCTTGATCCCCGACTGAACCTAACACCATATCCCGGCGCGCTCGATTGGGCAAACCGTCTCCGTGCAAGACTCCGGACACATTCTTCTGTCGAGCCGGGCAAAATCAAGGTCTGACGATCGGGAGTTGCGGAATTGAAGACCCCATCAAGTGGGGCACCCGTAGATGGTCGTCCTTGACTCTTGCGTGGCGATGTCACACGAAGGAGGATTATTGAAACTTCGATGCGGCTGCTAAACGGCAAGCCAACGGGAGGATCTTTCGAACCGACTTTCCCGGCGCGCCGGGATTTAGCAGATGCTACCACCATTTCCCGCCGATGAGTTCGTGCATTTCGCAGGTCTGGCGGATCATGAGTTCGTTGCCCATGATGGAGATGGTGCCGCGGCCGCCGTGTTCTTTCCAAGTGTCGGGTCGGAAATCCTTGAGCATGTCGATCAATTGCTCGCGCAATTCCTGGAAATTGCGTCGCGGATTGCGACTGGTGCCGGCTTGCGGCGGGAGATTGAAGTTTGGCGGCAACTCGGCCAGATCGAGCGGGATGAGGCGGTTAATGCCGAGTTCCGGCGCGTCGATGTAGTGCGGCGTGCCCCGGCCGATGAAGCTGATATTGTAGATTCGCGTGACGATCAGCTTGCTAAATGCCCCGCGGGTGGCGACCTTGACCTTGCCTTCAAACACGTAGAACGTCAAGATGTCTTCCTCGGCCTGGGCCTGTTCCGAGAGCTGATCCAGCACGTCCTCGAGCACATCCTCCACCGTGGCGTGGCCCAGTTCGATATTGACCTTCGAATCGCGAGTCACACGACCGCTGCTCGCCGCCAGTGCGTCCCAATCCACTTTGATTGCCAGCTCATGCCGGCCCAGAAAGAACCCTTCGAGCACTTCGCCAAACGCCTCATCTTCAAACGCCGCATGACCCAGCCCCCGCGCCAGCACTTCGCTCGTGTGGCGGGCCTGTTTTTCGATCTTGCTGAGCTTGCGCGGCCGCGGCGGCGGGCCGTAGAACACTTGGTCCCACGCATAGGGCCGAGAGTTGCTGAAGTATTGCAGAACGGGGGTCGACCCCGCCTGTTGGGCGGACGCCGATACCAAGCGCGGCTGTTGCCCGGAAGCGGTCTCAACAGCAAGAGACAGCGCGAGAAAGACAAGAATTGACGTGAACCAAAATCTCATTGGCACCTTTTGTCATCAAGCCTACGGAATTCTACCGCTCGTCTCGGCCATGTCCAACAAAAACTTCCGACACGCTAATCTTACGCAGCGCCCGTTCTTAAACTTCGGAGCTGCGCACTCTGCATTCTCCGCGCGCTCCCCTGCGGGTCGCCGCTAAACCACTGCCACACGGCGCACTCTGGACACCACCTGCTGCCCACTGACTGCTGTTCACCGTTTGCTCCCGACGGTCGTGACCGATTCTCGGCGCGTCGGTGTTGCCGCGGGTGGCTCGCCCGCCGGTGCCCAAATGCCGACTGCCGCTTTGCCTTCGCGGCATTGGGCTTGCGCCGAAATGGGTTTGTTCGGCCACTGAGGTTTTGCGTGATCCGTGATTCGTGATTCGGCAGCGGTGCCTTCGTCCATAAACGATGGGTCGTGATTCCTTCTCTTGATCCCCACTCCGCAATCCGCATTCCCTGTTCCCTTTTCCCTCTTCCCTCTTCCCACTTCCCACATGCGCACACCGCAACCGCACCTACTTCGCCCCAATGTATAACTTGACACGTGATCTATTGGAACTCGACCCCGAAGCGATCACGTGCGAACGAGACGATAAAGGTGCTGGATTGTATCCCCTCGATTCTGAGAGCCGTGGGAGGGCTGTGCGGCCGATTTCAGCGGGGATAAGGTCGTCCACGCCGCTGATCTGGGTCAGGTGTTTGAGGGTGGGGAATGTGCCCTTGAACCATTGCAACCTGCCTGTCAGATCGGGTATCATGGAGAACCACACGCACGGCCCCGCGAAGTGTAATGCGTAGGCGATTTAACGTGAAGGCCGGTGCTTTCCCGCAATGGGGCAGGAAGCTAAAGAAATTGAAACTATGGTTCATAAAGCCCACATCTAGACGTTAGGAGGTCCGGCCATGAGCCGTCACATAGCGCTTCTCGGAGTTCTCTTTGGACTCGGTCTGCAGACATCACTGTGGGGCGAGATCATCAACGTCCCAGGTGATCAGCCGTCCATTCAAGCGGCGATCAACGCCGCCGACGACGGTGATGAGATCATAGTCGCCCCCGGCACCTACTTCGAGAACATCAACTTCCTCAGCAAAGCCATCACGCTGGGCTCCAGCGAAGGGAGAGAAGTTACGACTATTGATGCCGCTAACAACGGCACGGTGGTGACCTGTGACAGCGGTGAAGGGCCGGACACCGTGTTGGACGGATTCGCCATCAAACACAGAGTCGCCCTTTTCGGCGGCGGGATGCTCAACGTCAACAGCAGCCCCACGGTGAGCAACTGCACGTTCGTCGGGAACTCCGCTGCCCGCGGCGGCGGAATGTACAATCTAGACAGCAGCCCGACGGTGACCAACTGCACGTTCAGCGGGAACAACGCCCCGCTTGGCGGCGGGATGTTCAACCGCTTCGGCAGCAGCCCGACGGTGACCAACTGCACCTTCAGCGGGAATACGGCCACTTTGGGGTGGGGCGGCGGGATGCTCAACACCAACAGCAGCCTCACGGTGAGCAACTGCACGTTCAGCG
>JACZTW010000015.1 GCA_022573485.1 Planctomycetota bacterium | reverse complement strand
CAACTGCACCCAGACCTCTCTTCTGCAGACCAATGGGTCAAGGCTTGTTATCGCATCAAAGCCGGAGCCGAAGGATAAGCAATGGCCCGAGAACGCGTCATATCAGCCGAGCGACAGAATCGCGACAACGACGCGGTCAACTTCGCGCTGCGCCCCACACGCCTCGACGACATCACCGGCCAGCAGCAAGTCGTCGAGCAACTCCGCATCGCCATCGAGGCCGCGCGCAAGCGTTCCGAACCGCTGGAGCACATCCTGCTCGACGGGCCGCCCGGCTTGGGAAAAACCACTCTGGCGCACGTCATCGCCACGGAGTTAAACAGCCGGGCGCCCAAGATTACGTCCGGGCCTGCTCTGACCAAGACTTCCGACCTAATGAGCGTGCTGACAAACCTTGAGAAGGGCGAAGTGTTGTTCATCGACGAGGTTCACCGCTTGCCGAAAATCGTGGAGGAGTTCCTCTATCCCGTAATGGAAGACTTTCGAGTCGATTACACCATCGAAGGGGGGCTCGGTGGACGCACGATCAGTTTCGCATTGCAGCAATTCACCTTGATCGGAGCGACAACTCGAGCGGGGCTGTTATCCGCCGCCATACGCGATCGCTTCGGGATGCGTTACCATTTCGACTTCTACGACGAAAAAGATTTGACGACGATTCTGGAACGCTCTGCCGGACTTTTGGAAATCAGCGCCAGCAAAGACGCTCTGCGCGCAATCGCCAGCCGGAGCAGAGGTACGCCGCGAGTGGCCAATCGGCTGTTGAGGCGTGTTCGTGATTACGCCCAGGTACGGGCGGACGGGGAAGTGACCATCGATATTGTGCATGACGGGCTGGAGATCCAACGCATTGATCGGCTTGGCCTGGACGACCTGGATCGAACCTACTTGACGTCGCTGATCGAGGTTTACGGTGGGGGGCCTGCCGGTATCGAAGCGCTGGCCGCCACGACGGGACAGGAACGCGACACGCTCGAAGACGTCGTCGAGCCCTACTTGCTCCAGCTCGGGTTTGTCATTCGCACGCGCCAAGGCCGGCAGGCCACCGAGCACGCCTACAAGCACCTCAACGTGCCGTTCAAGGCCCGCACGCCTGCCGACGATCAAGCTGATTTGTTCTCATAATCGGCCGCCCACGCCAGCCGCCCCAAACGCCCAATCGAGCAATCGGCCGACTCCAATGCGGCGCAGACCGCATTCAACCAGAAGCTTCAGCTTGTCGTCGAACTGGTGACGACCGCCGAAACGCAGCGACTTGAGCAGAAGCGGCAATGATCTGTGGTATTTGCGGCGTTTCAAATAGTAACGTCCGAAACGAAACAGACGCTCCCCGCAGGATTCGTGCCACTGCCTGCGCATCCCGCGCTTCGAGCAAAACAGCCGCCGATGCTTGCTCAGACACGCCAGATACATGCGTAAGCGCAGTTCCGCATTGCCCGTCGTGTTGTTCGAATGCTGTCGATGGTGGACGAGAAACTCCGGCAACACCCGCATGCGATACAGATCTGCCAGACGAATGAACAAGTCCCAATCAACCGAAAGCCTGAGTGCGTCGTCAAAACCTCCGACCCGTTCAAAGCAAGAAGAGTGGAGCATCATCCCGGAATGACTGCAGCCGAACGGCTGGTAGAAGACGAGTCTGTCCCACAATTCGCCTTCCGAGGGATCTTCCGGCATCGGCTCACTATCGCCTGATTCGAAGAACTTCCTGGCCCGGACAAAACTGATCATCCATTCGGGATGCCTCAGCAAATCGAGGAGTTGACGTTCAAGTTTTCTTGGTTCCCATAAATCGTCGGCGTCAAGGAAACAAAGCCACCGCCCACGAGCTTCGACGACGCCTCTGTTTCGGGCTGCGGCGTTGCCGCCGTTCGGTTGCCGGATGTACGTGATGTGGTCCCTGTACTGCGCAGCGACCTCGGGCGTTCGATCGGTGGAGCCGTCATCCACGACGATGATCTCAAGGTCCAGAAATGTCTGGTCCATAACACTGTCAATGGCTTGGCCTAGGAAGTCGGCACTGTTGTAAACGGGGATGATGACCGACACGAACGGCGCCCGTGGCAACCGAACGGGCACGATCGGCAGTTGGCGGCTCCGCGATTTCACTTTTTTCCGCTTGGCCATCGGACAGCGTCCATAAGAATGATCATCCTGCTAAAATATCGACACGCTATCCCTCCACATTCAGTATGCAACGCCGGACGCCGATCTACCGTTGTAACCCATAAGCCTTTGACTGGCAACATGTTAGGTTCACATCCGCGTTGACGCTTGCCGCTCTCAGTCCGGCACGTTGATTCAAAACAGAGAGACGGGGTCCGTCGATGTCGGCATCCTGACTTCCCGCGTAAGCCTCAAGACCCGACTTCAACTACCACGACTGTTACAGAATTCCAGAAGACCATTGTCTTGGGATCATGAAATAACAGTATTCCAGTCGATAAGAAGACTCGAAGACGTCATGAAGAAATCACCACGCAAGCCAAGTAAACCCAAGTATCCCAAAGCACGTAGCCGGCGATCGAGCAGTTCCGCCAAGATGACACGATCAGCCACCGGCTGGAATTGTGTGCTGCGGATCACGCACGCTTTGGACGGCAAGCGAGAATGGATCGAAGCACGGGTGGACAGCCTGCTCGCGCACCGCAAGAACAACGGATCCGTGGAGGACACTGCCGCCCAGGCAGCCCGTAGAATGGTCCGTGGAGCGGATCGGGCTGAAATCGCGACTCTGATGACAGGCTTGGCCAATCCTCACCGACTGGCCATCCTGCACAGCTTGCTCGAAGGGCCCGCCAACTATCAACATCTGCTGTCGGCTACGCAGTTGAAGGCCGGCCCGCTGTATCACCACATCTCTGAATTGCGGCTGGCCCGCCTGATCGGCCCGAAAACCCGCGATACATACGAGCTGACCGAACTCGGAAACCGATTGACTGTGCTCTCGGTGCTGCTGCCGAAACTCGCAAGAGCCAAGCCGCAGCGTCGCCAATAGCTGCGCGTCGTTTCAAAACGCCCGGCAATCGCCCGCTTTTCAAACACGAAATCCAACGTCCCATAAGGTATGTTCTGTTGCATTGGGAGGCAAACTACTCTGCGCAGGCAATTCAAATGTTCATAGAACGGTTCGGTTCGGATATGGGGCTACGGCTTGGGTCTTTGCCGTTTGTTGGCGTCGTCAGCGCCTTCACCGAAGTTGAGGAAATCCGTGCGCTCGATTTCATGCGTCGTCTCGTTGAGCTTGTAGACGACCATGAAACCCTTACGTGTATCAATCAAGTACACAAGATCGTTGGTCGTGCTCACGGCACCGGTGAGCAAGATGTAGGGGCCGGCCGTGGAGAGCATGTCTGAGGCTTCGGCACGCTGGGTCTCAAGCGCACCGACGACGAAAAGGCCGGCGAGGAGGATCACCGCCGACAAGCTCAAGCAGCCGATTGCATAGGTTTGTCTGTCCATCGGACTATTGCCCCAGATCCCCAGAGACATCGCGAGTCGTGATGGATCCGATCCGACCCGACTGGTTCTGCGCCGGAATGATGGCCAAGAGCACTTTCTTTTGCGTGTGAAGCACGTACAAGGCGTCGGAGCCTCCGGTGTACTGGGCGGTGACAACCGCATACTTGCCGCCGCCGCGTTGTTGGGCCAGCGCCTCCGGCAAGTCATAGCTGAGAATCACCAAGCCGGCCAGCAGGACCAAATTGAGGCACACCAAGCCCATGATCGCCAATCGCTTGAATCGCATGATCGAGACTCCCAGGGGGGATCAGTTGTTGTGGGATCGCTTGGGGTTCTTGAAGCAGCTCACGCAAACTACGGCCGCCAGAGCAAACATGGCGATCCAACGCAAGTAGGCTTTATCGGAACTCAGGCCGCCCATCGTTGGGATCTTCGCAACTGCGCCTTGGGAAGCCGGCGCGTTTCGCCCCCTGCTGCTGAAGTCCCCGCCACTCGATGCACCACCGGGAGGCGGCGCATCGCCGGAGAGCACTTTGTTGGCGAAGGAGACAAACTGGGCCGCCGAGTATGCGTCCACGAAGCGAGAGATCTCAGACTTGTCGGCCTTCAGAAACACAACGGTGGGCATCGCCGTGATGTTGAATTCCTTCGCCACGGCCTCTTCTTTATCCACATCGACCTTGATCAAGATCGCATTCTTCTCGACCCAGGCGACGACGTCTTTATGAGGCCAAGTCTCCTTGTCCATCATCTTGCATGGCCCGCACCAAGTCGCGAAGAAGTCAATGACCACCATCTTGTCGGTCTCACCCGCCTTGGCCAAGGCGGCCTCCAGCGTCAGATCGGCGAAGATATCGCCGTCGGCGTAGGCTTTGGTCGGCAACACAAACAACAGGCCCAGCGCGATAACAAGTCCCAATCGATTGGTTCGCATGACTGTCTCCGAATGGCTACCCGGCGTTACGCAAAAACACTATCTCAGTATACACCAAATGTTTCCGCAAAGGCAATCTATTGCGAGGCAGGCCCATGGCCTAGCTAAGTCTTTGCCGCCAACGATCTTACGCGGTTCCACGGGCCAGACCAGGCCGGCCCAGGCCGCCGCGCTTGATCTCGTTCCAGAGCACCGCCAGCCCGAACAGTCCCGCCAGAATCCAGAACAAGACCTGAGTCTCCGGCTGCTGCATGGACCAGGCCAAGCCAACCAGGACAACGGCGATGATCGCGTTGATGATCCACTTGAGCAGAATGGGGTGCAGTAACAGCGGCGTAGCGATGGCCACCGAGCTGTAGGTACCGACCACGACCCCGATGATCATGGCGAAGCTGAATCCGTGGATTCCGCTGCCGCCCCAAATATACATCACCAGAACTGCCAGCATCGTGGTCAGTGAGGTCAGCACCGTTCGCGACAACGTCTGATTGATGCTGATGTTCACCATTTGCGGAGTGACTTCCTTCATCTTGCCGCGGTTCTCGCGGATGCGATCAAACACCACAATCGTATCGTTCAACGAGTATCCGACGATGGTCAGCAAAGCCGCCACCATCGGCAGATCGATCTTGAAATCGCGGATCAGCAGGATATTCTCGCCGAACGCCCGAAAAATATAGTAGCTGATCGCCACGCAGCCGAGCGAAAGCGTCACGTCGTGGACCAGGGCCACGATCGCCGCCAGCCCGAAGTGCATGCTCCCGAAACGAACCCACACGTAGAGCACAATCGCCACCATCGCCAGCAGGATGGCCATGATCGCCTGCTGAGTCATTTGAGAAGCGATCTGTGGGGCGAACTGATTGACCTTTTGCAGCGTTTTCTGGCTGCTCAGAGCCGCCTTCGCATGGTTCAACTCCTTACTCGCCAAGTCTGATTCCCACAACACAGGATCATCCTCGTACACCAGATTCTCATCCGTGACCAGCAATGCGATGCTGCTGAGCCGGCGCTGTTCGGCCGGCAAACCCGCGTCCTCGCTTGCGGTCTCCAGACCGACGATTTTGAATTGTCGATAGGCAAACTGCTCGAACTCAGGCAGCAAGCGTGCGCTGTGCAGGCGGTCGATCAACTCGGCTTCGGTCTGCGGGGGCCGAAGTTCATCGAACACGATCGCCACGCCGCCGTGGAACCCGTCGACCGCCGCCAACGTCTCGCCCCCGATAATGTGCGCCAAACGCAATTCGGTAGAACTGATATCCTCTCTGTGGATGGGATAGTACCCCTGCGGCGCTGTGCGGGGATCGGTGCGCACGACGTAATCAATGGGGTTCTGAATCTCCAGTTCGCCCCCCATCGCTGCGATGATGGATTGGCGGACCAGTTCCTTGTTGGTCTCGGTCGTGTTGATGTCGAACGTATCGGGATCCTCGCTACGATCCTCAATACTGTCCCAGGCCACAACGACTCTGGCGCTGGCGAGCTTTGCGGCGGCCTGTTTGAGGTAGGTTTCACTGCGGGCCAAGCCCTCTTCCAACTTCGCGTTGTCGTACTGGAGGTCCAGTTTCGTGGCGATGCGAATGGCGTGTGAGTCGATGCGTTCGACGCCGCCGCGCGCCGCCGGTTCCAGGTCGTCAGTCAGGCCGGCCTTGACCACCATTTCCAACTGCTGGGCGTTGAGCTTTTGGCTGCGAATCTCGAAGACGCCCGCCTGCGTACCTTGCCTAATCTCGAAACTCTGAATGTCGTCAGCGGCGAAGCGAAGCCAACCGGCCGCCGAGCTTGGATCCGCATCTGCCGGCCCCTGCCCGTTAATCTGCATGCGCACTTCTTCGTCGCTCTTGGTCACGCCGTCTTGAAACTCGATGGTCACGGCAGTGCCGCCCAGGAATTCGATGTCGTAGATGTTGGACTTGTGGTTTCGGTGCTCGAAAGCAAACAGCGCCGCCCCACCGCCGACCAGTATGATGGACACCGGCCAGAAGATCCGCCGGAGACCGATCCATTGTATGTCAGGCACGCCGATCAATTGCAGCATCGGAAGTGACTTGACGAGGCCGCTCTGGACCAGAGCGGCAAAGATAATCCGCGTCACGAACAGCGCCGTGAACATACTGAAGACCACACCGAGCCCCAGAACGATTGCGAAACCTTTGACTTCCTCGCTGCCGGCGTAACCAAGAATCACGCAGGTGATCAGCGTCGTGACGTTGGCATCAAGGATCGTGCTGAAGGCCTTCTCGTAGCCGTTCTTGATGGCCATCTTGAGGCTGGCCCCGCGGCGGGTCTCCTCCCGGATGCGTTCGAGGATCAGAACATTGGCATCGACGGCCATACCGAGCGTCAGGATCAGCCCGGCAATGCCCGGCAAGGTGAACGTCGCCTGCAGTACGGCCATCGCCCCGAGCACGAAGATCACGTTCATGATCAGGGCCACATTGGCCACCAGCCCGCAGAGCATGTAGTACACCAGCATGAACACCGCGACGACGATCAACCCCCCCACCGCAGCTTTCAAGCCCAGAGTCCGGTTGGTTTGGCCCAGTGAAGATCCGATACTCCGCTCGCTGAGCGGAGGTTCCTTGAGCCGGGCCGGCAGGGAGCCCGCTTCAAGCGTGTTTACCAGATAGGCCACATCCGCCTGCGAAAATTCACCCTCAATGATGCCGCTTCGACCGATCCTCGATGCGATATTGGCACTGGACATGCACTCATTGTCCAGGAACATACCGAGCTGCTTGTTCACGTTCCTGCCCGTCAAATCACCGAACAGGTCGCCGCCGGGCGGATCCAGCTCGAACTGCACAATCGGCTTGCCGGTATTGAAATTGCGCGTGGCGCGCGCACTGGTCAGCTTCCATTTGCGCTCCGAGCTGGCCAGCAGGGTGTAGTCCGGAACAGCGTAGGCCAGCACGTAATAATCTTCCGCGTATTCCTCGATGATCACGGTGGGATATGCGCGAAATCGGCTGCGGAAATCCTCCATGTCTTTGGCCCGTATGAACCCGACGGGATCTTGCAGTTTGAACCACTGGTACGGCTGTCCCGGTTTCGGCCTGGGGCCGCGCTCCTGCAACTGCTGCACGAAGTCATCCAGCGGCAGAGCATAGGCCGCTTCGGTGGCCTCGAGGCGTGAAGGATTGCTCTGGTTCCGTTTGGCCATGATCCGATATTCCAGCACGCCCGCCCCCCGCAACAGGCGCTTCAAGTCCTCCGGATCTTCCAGCAGGCTCCTGCTTTTCGCCCACAGGTCGTATTTCTCGATCACGTCGTCCAGGCCGGCGGCATATGCGGGAAAGCGCACCTTGAGCTTCGCAACTTGCTCCTCGCGCTTGTCGCCTTTGCCGAGGTCCAGCACGTCCGCTAGGCGAGTTCGCGACAGGCTGGTCGCGAGCACCGTGTTCAGGGCCTGATCGTACTTGTTGAACGCGCTGACTTCGTTTTCATCCCCCTCCGGCGCCACTTCGCCGGCCCTGATCTTGCGGTAGTTCTCGTAGGCGTCCGCCAATTCGGCAAACAGCGCATTGCGCGACTCCACACCTTTGTTGAACGCGGTCAGCGCCGCGGCACGCTCTTCGGCGGGCGTGGATTGCAGAGTAGCGTTGATCACGCTCCTCGAAGGTACGTTTAGCTCGAGGAGTTGAGCGATCGCATCGTCGCTAGCCTTGCGAACCTCCCGGACCTTGCCGGTGGAGGCGGGCATTTGGATCTCGATGCGCGTGTTGCCCACCGGCCGCCATATCAAGTTGCGCTGACTGTTCGGATCCACGCGCTTACGGAGTTGAGTGATGATCCTTTCCGCAAGGTTGACAAGTTGTGTGCCCTCGAGGCCGGTCGTGTCGATTTCGTACAGCAAGCTGTGCCCACCGGCGAGGTCGATGCCCGGCTTGAGTTTCTTGTCCGGTGGATAAAGCGCCAGCAACGCCATCGCGACAAGAACAACAACAAACAGAAACTTGATGCGGAGGTTTTTGACATTCATGGTTTATGATTCCTGAAAACAGAGGTTCTGCCGGACCGTGGGCCGGCGTAGGATCTTTGAGGACGAGCCGAAGTGTCAAACCGGGAGGGGCGGCGCATGGGGCCAGCTCGTATTGTGTACGGATTGCCGGCCTGCCGGACTGTCGGACTGTGGATTCAGCAGAGGATCGAATTCACTCGGCCCCGCAGAGCGAATCAACATCCGCCAAGCGACTGCCATGAGTTGTTTGGCGGGCGGCGGCTTGCTGATTTTCGAGACCGAGCGGTCCCAATTCAAGTACTGCTGCTCCGCGAGCAGTTCGCGCGGCTCGTCACTTTCTTCAACAGGAATATCGGTGTTCTTCCGCTGAGCTTCGATCAGGAAGTATTCTTCTGCGATCTGCGCCATGGCGGCGGGCGCAAAAAGGGAGGTTCCGCCGACCGCGGCGATCACCAACCAAAGCTCAGTATGACGATAGATCCTGCGATCCATAGGAGATGATTATATTTTCGGCCGGCACCAGCGCCAACAGTTGAGGACAAATAGATTCGGGCTGGCATCCGGAAGCGGCGCTCAGCGCCGCACCAGATAACCCAGTTCCTCACACCGCAGCAGGCGGGCCACGAGGACAAAAACGATCGCGCCAAGGGCCACTTCAAGGACGAGCCGCCCGATTTCACTCGCCAAGCCGCCCCCCTGCGGCCCCAGGGCCACATCCACTGCCCAAATGGCGAGAAGCATCACGATCGACGCCGCCAGGGCCTTCCCCGCGGTGATCGCCAGCGGCCTCCAGGTGAATGCCTGACCGGTCCCAGCGAACATCACCGCCAATAACACGACTTGAATGGCCGCGCTGACTGCCGTTGCGGCAGCGATGCCGGATTCCCCATACCATTGCACCAGTAGGAGGTTCAGTCCTAGATTCAGGAACACCACGGCTCCGGCGATCCGCATCGGCGTGCGGGTGTTGCGGAGAGAATAGTAGCCTCTCACCAACACTTGCTGCGAGATGTACGCCCACACGCCCAGGCCGTACCAGCCGACCACCTGGGCGACTCGGATCGTGTCCGCAGCGGTGAATTCACCTCGCTCGTACAACACACGCACCAAGGGCCAACGCACGGCAAACAGCCCGACGCTCGCCGGCAATCCGACGAACATCGCCAGACGTACGCCCCGGCTCAGAGTTCTCGCGAACGCATCTCGGTCTTCGCTGTGCGCCAATTTCGCGAGTTGAGGGAAGATCGCCGTGGCGATGGCAGCCCCGAACACGCCGATCGGCAGTTGATAGAGCCGCTCGGCAAAGCCCAGCACTGCCGCCCCACCGTCCTGCTCCACGAAGATTTTGGCCACCAGTAAATCGGCCAACGAATTCAATTGGATCGCCGCCAGGCCGATCATCATCGGCGCCATACTCGTTGCGATACGCCGAATATCCGGATTACCCCGATTCCATTGCAGCACTGGACGCAGTCCCGACCGGCTCAGCGTCCACCATTGCAGAATCAGTTGCACGAGACCGGCGAAGACGACCGTGCCGGCCAGAATGTGAATGTGTGTGCGCGGCGCCGCGCCGGCCCACCTCGCGCCGAAGACCGCCCCACCGATGACGATCACATTGAAGAGAATCGGCATCATGGCCGGTGTGCCGAAGCGACCCATGACGTTGTGCGCGCCAGCGAGCAGCGCCACCAAACAAATGAAGAACATGTAAGGTAACATCACCGCCGTGAGCGAAAGTGACAGGTCTGCGGAGAACTGCTGGGCGATCCAAATGGCTGCTTCGCCAACGATTACCAGAACCAGCAGGATCGCCCCCAACAGCATCACCACTTGGCCCGTCAGCGCCGCCGCCGCGGGGCGATCGTCCTGGTGCAGGCGCTCGGACAGAACCGGAATGAACGCGGCTGAAAGAGCGCCTTCGCCGAACAACCGTCGCGACAGATTGGGGATCCGAAAGGCGATTGAAAAGTCGCCCCAGAGTTCACCCACCCCGAAAAAATAGGCGCACACGCCTTCGCGGACCAAGCCCAGGACACGCGAAATGAGTGTGAGGAATGACAGCAGGCCCGCTGACCGAACGAAACTCGCATCCTTGCGTTCCACAGACGCAATATAGACAGCGAATCGATCTGCCGCAAACCCAACCCCGGCCATCGCGGAGGTTTAACATCCGCTTCCATAGCTGATATGCTGTTTCTCATGGCCAGCAACCTCGAACAAGATAGTCAGCCTCCCGAAGGAGCAGCGCTCAAACCGCAACTCAGACCGGTCGAGGTGCAGCGGCATCCGGATGACGTAGAGAACATGGTTCTCTTGCGGGATCCGTCGGCTCTCGCCGACGAAGTGCTGTCGATGTCCCTGCCCGCCCTGCACGTTGTGAGCTTGATGGACGGGCAGCGCACCTGCGATCAAATCCGCGAGGAGTTCCTCGAGCAGACCGGCCAGGTGCTGCCCTCCGAAATGCTCGGCAACTTGTTGGATGCCCTCGAGGAATCACACTTCCTCGAAGGTGAGGCCTTCGACCAATTCTATGACGATCTGGTCCGCGATTATCAGAATGCGCCAACACGGCCAATGAACCCAATCCAGGGGCTAGGCCTGGACGGCGATGACCTCCACCAAGGGTTGGAGAAAATGTTTTCCTGGCAAACGAACGGCCAGGCGCGCCGCCCGATCGCCGGGCTGATCGCTCCCCACCTCGACTATCCGCGAGGCCAACCGTGCTATCAGGAAGCCTACGCGGCCTTGGCAGGCCAGACCCAGATCGAGCGTTTCGTGATCCTCGGCACGAACCATTTTGGCAGGTCCACCAGCGTCGTCGCCACCGCCAAGGACTTTGAAACACCGCTCGGTATCAGTCCGGTGGATCTCCCCTTTCTCGAACAAATCGAGCAGCGATGTGGGCAGTCGATCCGCAAATACGAGTTCGATCACCGACGTGAGCACTCGCTTGAATTGCAGGTTTTGCTGCTTCAGCACTTGTTCAGCACTGGTTCTTTCAAGATCGTACCGGTAATTTGCCCGAGTCCCTGCGGCCCGACCGGCACCGCCCCGTTCGACGGCGACGGCGTGGACTTGAAGGATTTCGCCGAGGCCCTTGGCAATCTGATCCGGGAAGACGATACGCCGACGTGCATCATCGCGGGAGCGGACCTCAGCCACGTCGGGCGCTTCTTCGGCGACACCATGGACCTCTCCGACGAACTTCTCAGCAACGTCCGCAAGCGCGACGAATCCGCCCTGGCACATGTCCAGACCAACGATCCCGAGACTTTTCGCCGGAGCGTCGCGGACGCCGACAACCCTACGAGGATTTGCAGCGCCGGGTGCATCTATGCCTTGATGACCGCCCTGCCGGAGATCAAGCCACGGTTGCTCAAATACCATCAGGCGGTCAATCATGAAGCGCAGTGCGCCGTAACCTGTGCAGCCGCAGTTTTTGAGGCGTCTTGAGCCGCCGGCATGCCGCTTTACACAGACATCATTTCAGGCCGTCGCAGAGGATTGTTCGGGGCTGCGTCGCGCGCAGCACTGCACGCCATGAGCCTGCCCTATTGCGGAGTTCTAAACCTGAGAAACTGGTACTACGACACAATCGCGAACGTGCGTCGGCTCGACCGACCGTGCATCAGCATAGGAAATATCACTACCGGCGGGACCGGCAAAACACCACTCGTAATCTGGCTGGCCGATGAGTTGATTCAGGCGGGGAAAAACGTCGCCATCATCAGTCGCGGATACAAAGGTGACGCACGCGGCAATGACGAACTGGAACTCGTCAGCCGAGCCTGTCCAAAAGCGATCTGCATCGCCAACCCGAATCGCGTCACGGCCGGTTATTATGCCATCGATGAGCATGATGTAGACGTTATTATTCTCGACGACGCTTTTCAGCATCGGCGTGTGGACCGAGATTTGGACATTCTGCTGCTGGACTCTGCCTGCCCATTTGGTTTCGGCCACATTTTGCCCAGAGGCCTGCTCCGCGAGCCGGTCCGCGGGCTGGGCCGCGCCCACATTATTGTCATGAGCCATATTTCCTCCGTCAGTCCAGAGCAACTCGCCGATTTGAAATCGCTCTGCGCCCGGCATAACCCGGACGCAAGTATCTTCGGGTGTGAGCACAGGCCTACCGGCTTGCTTGATGCGGACGGACGCTCGGAGGAAATCTCACAACTGTCCGGCGCCGCCATTCTTGCTTTCGCCGGCATCGGCAATCCGGACGGGTTCGTAGACACGCTCACGAACCTGGGCGCCAAGCCGAAGCGAATGATCCCGTTCGCCGACCATCACCACTACGATCTTGCGGACTGCCGGAGGATCACCGCTGCCGCCCGGAGCGTGGGTGCGGAGATTCTGGTGACCACCGAAAAAGATATGGTCAAGCTGCGGCGCCTGGAACACGATTGGCCCGTGCCGCTGCGGTCGTTGCAGATAAAGATCGACTTTGCAGGCGGCGGCGGTAAGATGTTGCTCGCGTTGGTGGACGAACTCTTCGAGGAGCCCCGCACGGATGACTCAGCGACGGTATGAGCCGATTGACCCCGGCGCTTTGAAGACTTACTCGATCACCCGGCGGAGGCACAAGGTGGCGCTGGATGCGTTTGCCGGGCTGCCTGTGCCCGGCGCGACCGTAGCCGACCTATTGGATTCCATGCCGGATTTTCTGGCTGTGAAGAACTTGCGATCGGCCGTCGAGGCCATCGTCGGTGCTCACAAAGCACAGCGCCCCGTCATTTGGGCCATGGGTGCGCATGTCGTCAAGGTGGGTTGCTCGCCGATCGTGATCGATTTGATCAAGCGCGGCGTCATCACCGCAGTCGCTTTCAATGGGTCAACCGCCATCCACGACGTCGAAGTCGCCACGCTGGGCGCTACCAGCGAGGAAGTGGCCGAGACCATTCTCGACGGCACCTTCGGCATGGTGGAGGAAACACCGGCCATCTTCACGGAGGCATGCAAGCTGGCCACCGCCGAGCGAACGGGCCTGGGCCAAGCCCTCGGCAAGCTCGTCAGCGGCCTGTCGGCCAACTATGTCGAGCACAGTATTCTGGCGGCTGCCTACCAGGCCGACATTCCTCTGACCGTACACGTGGCCATCGGCACCGACACGATCCACATGCACGCCGGCGCCAACGGCGCCCAAATAGGCCAGGCATCGTTGATCGATTTTCGCCTGATTTGCAGCGTCGTGAAGGACATGGCACCGAGCGGAAGCGAACCGGCTGCCGGCGTGTGGTGCAACATTGGTTCCAGCGTGCTCTTGCCGGAAGTTTTTCTCAAGGCCGTCTCCGTGGCCCGCAACCTCGGCGCGAATCTCGATGAAATGCACACGCTCAACATGGACATGATCCGGCACTATCGCCCCGCGCAGAACGTCATCGGGCGACCCGTGCAGGCGGGCCACGGCCTGGAGATTATTGGCCACCACGAAATCATGTTGCCGATACTCCGACAGGCGATACTGGAGAAGATGAGGTCATGATCAAGAAACAGGCGGCGGTCTTTCTGGATCGTGACAAGACGCTGATTGAAGACCCGGGCTACCTGGCGGATCCCAATGAAGTCAAGCTCCTGCCGGGCGCGGCCGATGCCGTTCGGCGGTGGAACGAGGCCGGCTACCGGGTCGTCGTGGTGACCAACCAGTCCGGCGTGGCCCGCGGCCTGATTACCGAAGATCAACTGCAAGACATTCACACTCAGCTCGAGATGCTGCTCGAAGAACAAGATGCGACCCTCGACGCGATTTACTATTGCCCGTACCTGGACGGCCCCGAAGCAATCGTCCCGAAGTATCGCCGCGACAGCCCGCTGCGGAAGCCCAAGCCTGGAATGCTGCTCAAAGCCGCGGACGACCTGGACTTGGACCTCAGCCACTCGTGGATGGTTGGAGACCGCATCGAAGATATCCAGGCGGGCCTGGCCGCGGGTTGCAAGACTGTATTCCTGACCGAGGACACGGAGCAGTCGTCCGAAGTGGACGCCGACTTCGTAGCGGACACGCTCCTCAGCGCCTCCGACATTGTTTTGAATGGACGAGACGAAGCCGCAGAGCAACCTGATGCTCCCGATCCGCCGCCAGGCTTGAGCACGGTTGATACCGCCGCGCCCGTGCAGCGAGATCAGCTTCTCGATGTGCTCAAGGATGTCCGCTCGCTGTTGCAACAGCAGCAACGTGAATCCGCACAGAGGGATTTCTCGCTGGCTCGGCTCGGAGCAACCCTCTTTCAAATCGTGGCGATTGCAATCCTGCTCTGGGGACTGAACGCCTTCATCAGCGGAGACGAGGCGTCCGCCGCAATCGCCCTGCCGCGGTTCGTCCTGGCCGGCGTGATCCAGCTCGTCGCGTTGACCCTCTATGTTACCGATCGCTCGAACTAAGTGATACAATCTCGGCCATGGCCTCTCGTGAGTTTGATGCCGGAGATTTGTCAAAGACGCTCGTTGTCCTGCCCAATTGGGTCGGTGACGTCGTGCTCGCCACACCTGCGCTGCGCGCCCTCCGCAAAGGCTTGGCCGACAGCGAGATCACCTACCTCATGCGCCCCTACGTTGCTGACATTTTGCAACATAGCCCGTGGGCGGACCGGGTCGAACTGTGGCCGGAATCGCCCGGCCGGCGCAAGCGCGGGCTGCTGGGTCTTGCCCGGCGGCTTCGCGAGCATGGTTACACGGCTGTGGTGTTGTTCACGAACTCCTTCCGCACAGCCGGCTTGGCGTGGCTTGTGCGGGCGGAGCGGCGGATCGGATATGCGCGTGACTATCGCTCGTTCCTGCTCACGGATCGGCTGGAACCGTTACGCCAGAACGGGCAATTCAAAGTCGAATCGATGCTGAGTTACTACGGCCGACTCGCTGAGTACGTCGGCTGTTCCAACGTCGATGGGCCGCTGGAACTGCACACCGATCCGCAGAGTGATGAGGAAGTCGCTCGCTGGTGGAGTGAATTCGGAATCGAGGACGGGCAGCCTGTCGTCGTTTTGAACCCGGGCGCGGCCTTCGGCGGCTCGAAGCTGTATCCGCCGGACCAATTTGGCGCCGTGGCGACGGCGTTGTCGCAGCAGTTCGGCGCGAAGATACTCATCACCGGCGGGCCGAAGGAAAGCGCCATTGTCGAAAAAGTCCGTATTGCTTCAAAGGTGGAAGTTGTCCCAGTCACGCCCCCGCGTCTCAATCTGCGCCTTTTGAAATCCGTGATTGCTCGCTCTTCTCTTTTGATTACCAACGATACCGGCCCGCGCCATTTCGCGATCGCGTTTGACGTGCCCGTGGTGACCATTTTCGGGCCGACACATCCGGAATGGACGGAAACCAACTATCGGTACGAGCGGAAGGTGCTGATCCCCGTAGACTGTGGCCCCTGTCAAAAGCCGATCTGCCCGCTGGACCACCGCTGCATGACCGGCATCAGTCCGGAGATGGTGGTCGAGCAGGCGTCGCGCTTGCTGAAAGCCCGCGCGAAGTGACAGCCCTGATGACACGGCAGGAACCAGTCGAATACGAGCGGACTGGCGAGTTGATGATCCATCCAGACTACCTCAAAACACTGGCCAGCAACGGCCTGTGCGATATGGGCGTATTGCTGGAAACGCCAGGCGATAATCGACTCGACAAGCGCGGTCTGGCCTCCTGGCGTCAGCGACTGGTTTTGACGCTCAATACTGCAAACGGTACGCAAAAATGCTATTTGAAACGGTTTACTCAGCCGCCCTTGAGGCAGCAATTCATCAACCTGCTGGCCGGATTCGGCAGTACGGCGGAGGTCGAATTCCATTGGATCCAGCAATTAACGAGGCTGGGCATTGCTACGCCGCAGGTGGTTGCTTGTGGCAGTCGCCGAAACGGATTTCGCGAAGTCGCCAGCCTGCTCCTGACGGCAGAGCTTCATGGCGAATCGCTTGAGAAATGGCTGCCCCGCCGAGCTGCGTCCCTGGGCCGGAACATGAAGCGTAGTCTGTCACAGAGTCTCGCGGCCTTGGTGGCGCGGCTGCACAACGCCGGGCTGGTCCATCGCGATTTGTACATGTCGCACATTTTCATTGCCGCCAAGGGAGAGAACGACATCAATTTGTCCTTGCTTGATTTGCAACGTGTGGCCCGACCCCGATGGCGCCGATGGCGGCGGATCGTGAAGGACTTGGCAGCGATGAATTACTCTACGCCTCTATTCGTAGCGACCAACGCGGATCGCGTTCGGTGGCTGAAATTGTATTTGGATATGCGAAACGTATCGGCGCATCAAAAGGCACTAATTCGAGCGGTGGTCCGCAAGACCGGCCGCATCGCTCGCCACAGTGCCAAACACGGTTTGGGTTAAGAATGGCGCTCAAAGTCGCGTTGGTATCAGAGAGTGTCTCGTCCGTTCGGGGCGGCGCAGAGACCTCGACGTCGCAGTTTCTGCAACACTTGCTGGATCAGGGCGTACACGTCGATCTTTATACGCAAACGCGCCTGGAAGCCCGCGAACGCCTGAGGGTTCACACGATCGAAACCACCGGCGGCCCCAAAACATTTCAGACCCTGCGGTTCTCGTCGAAAGCTGACCAAATGCTGGCAGACCGGCAGTACGACGTGGTACACGCAATCACGCCGTGCCTCGCTGCGGACGTATACCAGCCGCGCGGCGGAACGGTACCGGAGACCGTGGAGCGCAATCTGGCCATACGGCAGTCCTCCGCATCCCGAGCTTTGAAACGGATCGCCAACCACTTCAACTTGAAGCAGCGCGCCATGCTGCGGCTCGAACGGCAACTCGTGTGCAGGAAACGCCCGCCCGTCGTCGTGGCCATCTCTGAATACGTCCGCCGACAATTGGCACATCATTATCGGCTCAACGGTGACTGCATCCAATTGATCTTCAACGGTGTCGACTATCAGCCATGCAGCGCGGAGCAGCGGCGCCTCGATCGTGCGGCGGTTCGCGAATTGTACGGCGTCGCGGAGGATCAAGTCCTGGCCTTGGCCATCGCTCACAATTTCAAGCTCAAGGGAGTCGCGCCATGGCTGGCCGCCTTGAGGTTACTTCGCCGCCGGCACGGGGACAAATTCAAGACCGTCATCATCGGCAAGACATGGGCCAGACCTTATGTGCAACTCGCGCATTCTCTCGGCGTGTCCGATCTGGCGATGTTCGTCGGCCCGACGCAGCGAACCCACGAGTTTTTTCATGCCGCGGATGTTCTGGTACATCCAACGTACTACGATCCATGCAGCCGCGTGGTCCTTGAAGCCATGCTTTGCGGAGTGCCGCCGGTCACCACGCGATTCAACGGTGCGGCTGAAGTGATCACCGACGGAGTCACGGGGAAGATCATTGCATCGCCGGAGAATATCGAGGATCTGGCCCGCGCGGTCGAGCATGCGGCGGCGCCGGAGATTCGATCCCAATTAGAGCAGGTGCATGATGACTTGGTAGAACGCTTAAGCATGAAGCGGCACACCGTTGAAATGATCGATCTGTATCGCCGCATCGCCGACGGCACCCGCTCGTGAGGCGGCCTGCCGCAAATCGAGAGGGCTGAGATCAGTTCAGATTCACATCCGGAGTGAAAGGCTCAGCGTCCATCTCGACCGTGGTTTGCCAACTGGTCTCGGCACGATCCGTCAGGCCCGCATTTTGCAGGGCCAGCGCCAGGTTGGCCTGCACGTCCGGGTTGTCGGACATGCCGCTTTCAGCCTTCTCGAAGTGATCGACGGCCAAGTCAAAAAGATGTTTCTCGGCAAAAATCAGTCCGAGCTGGTAGTGCAATCGCACGTCGTCGGGATTGACTTCGAGTGCCTTTCGGAAATACTGGATCGCCTGGTCGATCTCCCCCACCGCGCGGAGCGAGATTCCCAGTTTGACCAGCGCTTTCTCATAGACCGGGTTGATTTTCACCGCGCTGCCAAACGCTTCGATGGCCTCTCTGTCGCGGCCACGGTGTCGAAGCAACAGACCCAACCGGTAGTATAGATCCGCATGGGTCGGCTTCTCGCGCACCGCTTTCTCATGACGCTCGATTTGCTTGTCGATCAGCAGCGTGGCCATTTCTCGCTTACCGTCGAGTGTCTCGGCGACCGCGCTGGTGCCCAGGAAGCGTTCAATTTGATCGCCGATCGATGCTTTCAATTGTACGCGGGCGGTCTCGCTGAAGAGCAATGACGAATTCGGCTCGATCTGGGATGCCAACTCGAAGCTGGTCATGCCTTCCTCGTGTCGGCCGGCCTGTAATTGCGCGACGCCGAGCCCCACGCACGCTGTCAGCAGGCGATCGTTGATCTCGATGGCCTTGTTGAACCACTGCGCCGCCGCGACGTGATCGCCCTGGCGCAGGAGCGTGGTACCGAGCTTGACCATGGCTTCAAGGTATTCGCCACTGATTTCGAGGGCACGTTCGTATTGCGCCTGTGCCGTGGGATCGTCGCCGGCTTCGGCGTACAAGTCACCCAGTCGCAAAAAGTTGTCCGCAAACTCCGGCTGCTGATCGATCATTTGGTGCAGCAGCTCGATGGCCTCTCGGACCAGGCCGGCCTTTTGGTAGGCGGTGGCCAGATCCTCTTGAATCTCCCAATTGTCGGGATCCAGAGCGATGGCCATCTCGTAGCGACGAATCGCCGACTCTGGATCACCGACCTTCAAGTACAGGTTGGCCAGCGTGATGTGATCCGACATGTGATCCGGGTCGAACTCAATCAATTGCTCGTAGTGCGAAAGTGCGGAGCGAGGCTTGCCCTGCCGCAGGAAGATCGCCGCGAGGCGTTCGTGACAGTTGCGGAGATCCGGGCAGGCCCGCAGCGAGGCCCGATAGGCATCAATGGCATCACCCATGCGGTTGAGCTTCTCGCAGCAGAATCCAATGCAAAACAGGATGACGGGATCGAGTACGTCGATCAATCGAGCGCGGTTCAATTGAATGAGCGCCTGCTCCGTTCGGCCTAACTCGTCGTGAACACTGGCCATGCCGAGCAGGCCGGCTATGGATTCATCATCCCGCTCAAGCACTTGCTCGAAGCTCTCGCCCGCCTTCATGAAACGATCGTCCCACAGCAGTTTCAAGCCCAGCATCAGCGCGTGCTTTTCATTTTTGGGCTCGGCGGCCAGACGGCTTCGCAGTTCGGGCAGACTCAAATCGTCCACCGGCGGCAGCTTGGTCTGCAACGCACCGCGTAAGCTGCTGACCAGCCCCCGGCCCAGGATTTCAAGCAAATACGACATCTCTCTCCCTCGATCCCCTAGGCCGCCAGTGCTTCCAGCGCGTCGCGCGCCGCCTTATAGCCGCCGTTTATTTGCAATGCTTTGTGATACGAGGTCTTGGCTTGATCCCGCTGACCGCGGTCGCGATAGATGCACCCGAGGTGGAAGTACACATCGGCGTACTCATGGCCCAGGTCCAACACTTGCTGCAGACGGGTGTGGGCGTCGTCCTGACGGTCGGTCTCCAGATAGAGCCGTGCCAGGGTGATCAGCGCCTGAACTTGTCGTGGATTGATTTCTACGGCGCGTTCGCAATACTCGATCGCCAGATCGCGTCGCCCCAGGCGACGATGGATGCAGGCTCGATGGTAGAACAGGTCGGCATCGTTCGGGGCTTGCAGCGCTGCCCGATCGACGACCGCAGCCAACAGCTCGAAGACATCGGCGTCCGATTCCGTCTGCGAAAGACTCAAGAAGGCTTCGATGACTTCCGGCTCGTCGGAAATGAGTTGGGTGAGTTCCTCAATGTCCGCAAGCTCGACGACCGGTGCTATGGTCGGCAGAGCCAACTGGATCTGCGGCACGCCGCCGGCCCCGGAGGCCGCTTTGGCAGCCATGGCCAGAAACAGGCCGATCGTGGCATCGTGCGGTCTGTGCTGCTGGGCGAGCGACAAATAGCGTACGGCTTCGCCGGCCTCTCGGCGGGCGCCGTGACACAGGCCGAGGTGTTTGAGCGCCTCGCCGGCGTTCGGAAGCAATTCGACCGCTTGGGAAAGTGCGGCGATCGCGGCATCATGCTCTTCGCGCGCCGCCAGCAACACACCCAGTTGAAAGTGCCATTCTCCGTTGTGCGGCTGAGCGGTCGTTCCCGCGCGGAGGGTCTGAATGGCTGCTGCCTGCTGGCCGTCGCGCCACTGGCAAAGCGCAGACCGAATGCGCGGCGCGGTATCCGCGCTTCGTATGGTCGTCTCGCGGTCGGCATATCGTCCGGCCAACTCGAACTTGCCCAATTGTGCGAGGCAGCACGCTAAATACTTGGCCAGCGTGTGATTTTGCGGATTGAATCCCGCGGCGCGCCTGAATGACTCGGCTGCGGTCTCGAAATCGTGTTGTTGCATTTGCTCTATGCCGAGTCGCTGGCAGGCTTCGCCGGCGTAGTAGCGACTGAGCGTGCCGCAGAGATCCTCGCCGGACGCAAGTTCGGCGAAGAGGGCGACGGCGGCGGAGTAGTCCCTGCCCCGCAACACCCGCAATGCGCGGCGATATTTCTGTTTTCTTTCCGGTGAGGGAAGTCGCCCATCGTGCATAGCAGATCCCGTCATTCAATGGTGGGTTCACCGAGTCCGAACGCTACTCGTGTATCGGTATTGGGGAGAAGTGCGGTTACTTAGCCGAATATTCGCACGGATGTGGGACGCTGAGGGGGCGTTACGATTGGCTTTGGTTATCAGACGTTGGAGGGTCGGTATCGACCAACTGGAAGCGAAAGAGTTGAGATGCCTGCCGGAGCAGCACTTGGCGCTCGTCCGGCGAGAAGACCACCTTCGTGCCCGCGGCGAACAGAGCGACCGCCAACCCACCCGCGACGAGATAGGCCGTTGGCGCGAGCAATAGAAACGTCGCCGCCAGCAAAAGAAGCGTCCCGCGATCAGGCATCAATCGACTGCGGTACGACAAAACGAGGGCCATCAGCAGCGCGACGCACACGCCGCCCACACCGGCCCACGCCGTCATCACGAGTGCCTGCTGCGATGATTCTGGCTGAATCCCGACTACCGCAATCAAGAGCGCCCCCGCACAGCCGCCGGCCCAGCACAGAAATGTGTAGGCGGTTTTCTTGATAAGCGTGAAACGAATCGTGACCAAACTCAGTCCGCCCGCCAGCACATAGAAAATCAGCAGCAGTTGCACGGCCTGCGCGCCTTCGCGGTACGATTCGCTGAACGCCAGCACGATCACGCTCTTGAGGCTGGCCAGCAGCAGGCAGAGAAGCAGCGTCGCCAGCAGAACAGCCCGAGTCGCAAGTTGAAGCCGGCCCACTGAAACTTCGCGCCCGGAAACTTCCCAGATCCTGTTGACCGAGGCGGCCACCGCAACACTGACGGCGGCCGGTATGATGTAGCCGAGTTGAGTGAAGATCGTCATGGCCCGGTAGGTGGCAAACACTTCCTCGCCACACACGCGGTTCAAATACAGGGCCGGCAACGACATCAGCAACTGCCAAGAGAAGGCAGCCCAACCAGCCCAAAAACCGAAGATCAAGAGATTCCGCATTCCGCCGGGACGAGCCGGTGCTGCGGGCTCATGTGGTTCACGCCACACCAGCCACAGCGCGGCAGCCCCAAACACCAAGGCAGTCATCAGGTTCGCCGCCGTGTAAATGGCCAGCACGACGATGCCGGAGCCCCCACCTAGCGCAGCCGCGATCACCGCCCCGCCTGTGAAAAGCAGGCCCGCGGTTAATTCCATGACGCTGAGCGCCCGAAACATACGCCGGCCCCGCAGAACACCCACGACCAAATGGTACAGCACCAACACGACCACACAGATCGCCGTCAGTCGGATCAGTGTGGCATGGTCGGCAGCGGACGCCGCTGCGAATGCTCCGCCGACGACACGCGAGGCCGGACCAGCCAGCACAAAAAGAACACCGCACAATCCGACGCCGACAATCAAACTCAGCGGCAAGGCCGTGCGTAAGTAGCGCCACAATTGCCCCTTCGATTCATGCTCCGGCACAAACCGCGCCACGGCTTCATAGGAGCCGAAACTCAGGATCGGCAGCAAGAGATTCACCAGCAGCAGCCCAAGCTGGTAGACACCGAACTCTGCTGGGCTGACCATCCACCATGTCAGCAGCAGTCCCCGGCCGATGCCCGCGGCA
>JACZTW010000243.1 GCA_022573485.1 Planctomycetota bacterium | reverse complement strand
GCTCGAACCTCCTGCTCAGTGACGATCCGGCCGAACGTCCAGAGGTGATCTACAAGGTTCGCGAGCCGTTGAGCGAAGTGAATCCGAACTGATGGAAGAAGTTGTCAGTTGTCAGTTGTCAGTTGTCAGTCCCGCCTACGGCGGATCTCCGCTACGCTCCGACCTCAGTCCTCAGTCCTGAGTTTGAGGCCCGTTGGCGGTAGTTTGCCGGCGGGCTTTTTGTGAGCAGGGCGCGGTCGCCGTTTCTGCTATAATCCCGCCCGATGGTAAAGTCCCGTCTCAGCACTCGACATCCAGCATCTCGTTGTGGGTGCTGTGCGGTGAGGCAGTTGGGAGACCTCGCAATTCGAGCGTCCGCGCGGGCTGAAGCTGACGGCATGATTGGATTCCGCGGCGTTCTCTCCGGTTGGGCGTCCGCGCGGGCTGAAGCCCGCGGCTCCTTGAACCTCGCGGTAGGTCGCCGTTGTCCGATTGGGTATCGTCGCTGTTGCCGCCGGGGAATGACGCGCGTGGAACTGCTCCTGGTGTATGTCGTTCTGGCTTTGGCGGCGGTGCTTCTGGCGGGCGTCAACCGTTATGTCCAGCGCGAGGCCAAGTGCCGTCTGGCTGAGGACATGCTGCTCACGCTGCGCGAATCTCTCCCGGCCTACCATGAGGCCGTTGGTCGCTACCCGGCGGAACAGCCCGACCGCGACGCCGAACGCGCCATCGCGGCGTTGCTCTCAGAATCGGCCTCCGCCGAAATCCTCGAGCGCTGGCCGCTCGCTCTGCCCCACGGGCCCGGAAACGGACTCCAGCTCGTAGATCCGTGGGGAACGCGCTTCCGCTACTTGATCCGGGACGACAGCGTCACGTTCGGAGCCCAAGGCTCAGCGAAGCTGCCCGGCGGAACTGTGCCGCTATTCGAGTCGGCCGGTCCGGATCGTGAATTCGGCGATGCGGATGGGGCACGGGCAAAGGACAACCTCTCGAGCGATATTCCGAAGATCTTTGGATCGGTCGAATGGGGAGCATTGGAACATGAGTGAGTGTCGCGTCGCGGTGATCATGGGTAGTGATTCGGATTGGAAAGTGATGCAATCCTGCGTCGAGCAGCTCAAGGCTCTTGGGCTTACTGCCGAGGTCCGTGTGTTGAGCGCCCATCGAACGCCTGGCGACGTTATCGAGTTCGTGCAGTCGGCCGCAGAGCAGGGCATCGAGGTCTTCATCGCCGCGGCGGGCATGTCTGCGGCGCTGGCCGGGACTGTCGCGGCTCATACGAACAGGCCGGTGATCGGCGTTCCCGTAGATCGTGGGGGGTTGGGCGGACTGGACGCTCTGCTGTCGACCGTGCAGATGCCGCCGGGGGTGCCGGTGGCGGGTATGGCCATCGGTAAGCCCGGGGCTCGGAATGCAGCGATCCTCGCCGCGCAGATTCTGGCCCTCAAAGACGACTCTGTGGCTTCAGCACTGACCGCTCTTCAGAAGAAGCAGGCCGAAGAAGTCCGCCGGAAAGATCGAGGACTGCGGCAGGGGCCTGCGTCTACCTCGTGAACCCATCGATGAATGTTCCCAGGACAATTGAATGGATCGGCGACCTGAACGGCCATGTTCGCATGATTGACCAGACACTCTTGCCGGCGGAACTCAAGTTCCTGGAGTGCCATGATGCCGGCAGTGTGTGGGAGGCCATCAAGGTCTTGCGTGTGCGTGGCGCACCGGCCATCGGCATCGCGGGGGCCATGGGCCTGGTGCTCGGAGTCCGCGAGGCAGAAGAGGGCGATCAAGAAGCTTTCTTTGAAAAGCTGCGTGAGCAGCGCGACTACCTGGCCGGTGCGCGGCCGACAGCGGTGAACCTCACTTGGGCGCTCGATCGCATGGTGGCGGTGGCAAATGACTGCTCAGCGAAGGGTGTTGCTGAAATCAAGGCGGCTTTGCTGAACGAGGCCAGGCGGATCCGTGATGAAGACGCGGCCTCCTGCCGGGCGATCGGACGGCTGGGGGCGGAGTTGATTCCAGACGGCGGCACTGTGTTGACGCACTGCAACGCGGGTAGTTTGGCGACTGCCGAGTACGGAACGGCCCTTGCCGGTATGTATGTCGCCCACGAACAAGGGAGGCGCTTCAAGGTCTATTCCTGCGAGACACGTCCGCTGTTGCAGGGCTCGCGATTGACGGCATGGGAATTGACTCAGGCCGGCATCGAGGTCATCACGATTTGTGACAACATGGTCGGGGCGCTCATGAGCGAGGGTCGGATCGACTGCGTCATCACAGGCGCCGATCGGATCGCTGCCAACGGCGACACGGCGAACAAGATCGGAACCTACGGGATCGCGGTTTTGGCTGATGCGCATGGCATCCCATTCCACATTGCGGCGCCCGCAAGCACGTTTGATTTGAATTGCAGCAGCGGCAGCGAGATTCCCCTCGAACAGCGGAGTGCTGACGAAGTACGGTCTCTACACGGCCGGCCGACCGCGCCCCCCGAGGTGCCGGTGTACAATCCCGCTTTCGACGTTACGCCCGCGAGGCTGATTCACTCGATCGTTACGGATCGGGGGATCATCGAACCCGTTTCGAGTGAGGCGATCGCCCGGATTCTCCACAGCACATAGCCAGAGGGACAGGGGCGCTTGCTCCTCCGCTTCTTTTCAATAATTTCGGAAACTTCTGATAGGTCTTGTTTTCGCCGATTCGTCGAGCTATTCTTTCCATGATCTACTGAAAGGATTGGAACTTATGGTTGATACTGCATTTGAGAAGTCCAAGGCCCTTTTTGTTCGGCGGTGGGGCGAAATGGCGGCTTCCTGGGGAATCAGCCGGACAATGGCAGAGATTCATGCCTTGATGTACATTGCCGCCAAGCCTCTGTGTACGGACGACGTGATGGCCCAGCTTCAAGTCTCGCGCGGCAATGCCAGCATGAACTTGCGCCAGCTCCTGGACTGGGGCCTGATCGACCGCGTACACCAACGTGGCGATCGGAAGGAGTACTTCGTAGCCGAGACGGAGGTCTGGGAGATCTTCGAGACGATTACGCGTGAGCGCCGCCGACGGGAACTTCAGCCTGTGGTCGATACGATCGACCAATGTCAGGAAATGATCGAAGGGTGCGCCAACGGCGATCTGACAGAAGACGTGCAAGTGTATCGAGACCGACTCAACAACATGCAGGATTTCCTGGGCACAATGCACGGCTTGCTGAACATGGTTCTGAAAGTGAAGAAGTCCGGCTTAGGAAGACTTGCACACTCGATCAGCCGGTTGGCCGGTTGAGCATGCATCTCACAGGATCTTTGCAACAACTAGAGTAATGTCGTCCGCCTGATCGGCCAGGCCGACGAACCGTCGAACATCCCAGATGATATTCTGGGCGATTCGATCCGCAGAGCCCTCGGCGTACTTGGCCAAGGCTCCGGAGAGCCTTTCGCGACCGAAGTTGTCGCCCGCGAAGTTGCTCGCATCCACGATGCCATCGGTGTAGAACACAATCACGTCGTCTTTCTTCAAGGGCAGGCTCTTCTTCGAGAAGGACTCATTCGGCTCGACGCCGATCACGAAATCGCCGGTGGCCAACTGCCGGATTCGGCCGGCCCGCCAATGGAGCGGCGGATCGTGCCCCGCACAGCAGTAGCTCAACCGCCTGCCGTTCTCTGCGAAGACCCCGTAGAACATTGTGGCGAACTCGCTGATCAAGGTCTCGCGGGTCATGTGGATGTTGATCATGGTCATAATCTCGGTGATTTCGACAACGCTGCAGGCGTAGAGTCGAAATGCCGTTCTCAATGAGGCCATCATCAAAGCGGCCGGAATGCCCTTGCCGACGACATCCGCGATGCACAAGCCGATCTCGTGCGACTCCGGCAGGGCGTAGAAGTCGAAGAAATCGCCGCCGACCTCCGCGCTGGGCTCGTACACGTATGCGAACGCGATCTTCGGATGCGCGGGCAGACGATCCGGGATCATTCGTCGCTGGATGTCCCCCGCATGTTTGAACTGCTGCTGGTAGCGTTCGGCCTGAGCGGCTTCAATGTACAAGCGACTGTTGATGATGACGGATGTGGCCTGCGAGGCGATCGATCGCAGCAGGGCGGTCTCCGCCGTGGTAAATGTGTGCTTGTGGTCTGTGTAAACCCTCATCACGCCGATCGTCTGGCCCCGGTAGGTCATGCCCACGCTGAGACCGCTGACGATCCCTTCTGCTTTGGCTTGTTCAGGGAAGCGTGTTCGCGGATCCGTGGCGGCGTCCTCGATGTAGACGGCTTCGCCCGCGAAAGCGGCGCGATCAATGGGGTTCTCATCAAGGAGGACGGGCCCCTTGTTCAAGTAGTCATCGGATAAGTTGCACACGGATTTGATCTTCAGTTCATTGGTGTTTTCGTCCAGCAATCGAATACTCGTCGCCTTGACTTGTACGACTTCACACACTTTGCGGGCGACGGTATCGAGCACAACCTGCAAGTCCTGTGTTCCGGACAACAAGCGGCTGAGCATGTGAACGGTGCCCAACTCCATCTCACGATGATGCAAGGAGTCGGATTGGACGGCCAACTTTGCGATGATGTCGGCCAGTAAGTGGAGGAGTTGCATGGTCGTTTGCTGATCCACCGTTGCCGGCCTCTGCAGCGCGGACGCCAATCGGCCAAGACGCTCGTCGTCCAGATCGAAATCTCGCTTCAGTCGTCGCAGCGTATCACCATCTAGTTCGAGCGTGGGCAAGGGGCCGGCAATGATCGAACCAAGGCATTGCTGTCCCGCCCGGATCGCCGCTGCTCTGAATACCAACTGCTGATGATGCCCGCCGTCGGGAGTGCCTGTGAGGTTCCGATAGATATCGTGGACTCGACGCTGTCCAGCGGCAGAACTCTGCATGATCTCCAGCGCTTCAAGCGGACCTGAGGGGCCGATGACGGGCCGACCTTCATAGTTGCAAATGATTGTGGCCAAACCGGTTATGTTCGAGGCACCTTCTTGGAACACGCGGAGCGTGGTGCCGTCGATCAACTCGGCGAGGGGGGCGACGATGGCTTCGGCGTCTGGCGTCATGCGCTCTCTGAATCCGCCTGTTAGATTCCGCCGCGACGCAGCAGGAGTTGGATGACGGCCGTTTGAAACTGTTTCGCAAGTGTTGGTTCCATGTAGCTCGATATTATAGGTGGCTGCGTTGAGGATCACTAGCCGGTTCGGTTCGAGCAGGCTGATACTTGCACACAGCCGCAAGCGAATGTAGTTTGCAGGTGCGGGTAAGGCTGGAGCCCGCCCCTCAGCGGCGAGTGGCCTGTGAGTTTTAAGGATGGTTTCAATGGCGATGCGAGTCGGATTTAGCACCATTTGCTGTCCCACCTGGGATTTGAAGACGGTTTTTGAACATGCGGTACGCCTGGGCTTCGACGGCCTGGAGTTTCGAGGCTTGCAGGGTGAACTCCATTTGCCGAACCACGTCGAGTTGGCGCGGAACGGTGATGTGTTGTTCGAAGTCTGCCAGAAAACGAATGTGGAGTTGGTCTGCCTCGGCACGTCAGCCTCCTTCGGATCTCGGGACAAGCAGGTGCTGGGGGACAATAAGGCGGTGGTTCGTGAGCACGTTGAGCTTGCGCAGAGCCTGCACTGTCCATATGTCCGCGTGTTCACGGGCGACATTCCCGGCGGCTCGAATCGGCTCGGGACGCTGGGTCGCATTGTCGAAGCGCTCGCAGACCTGACCCACTTCGCCGTGCGTCGCAAGGTAACGCTCCTGATCGAGAATAGCGGCGAGCTGTCGAGCAGCAAGGATCTGTGGTTCGTGCTCGACGCGGTACAACACCCGGGGCTCGCGGCGTGCTGGAATCCAGTGAACGGCCTGAGTATCGGCGATCGAGCGTCGATCGCGATTCCGCGCCTGGGTTCGCAGCTGGGGCTGGTGCACATCACGGATGCGGCGTTTGCAGGGTCGTCGATGGAGGGCTATCAGCCGCTCG
>JACZTW010000242.1 GCA_022573485.1 Planctomycetota bacterium | reverse complement strand
AGAGAGCGCTCTTCGAATAGTGCATCGACCACTTGAATTGAGGG
Organism: Planctomycetota bacterium; assembly: GCA_022573485.1. Taxonomy (GTDB): domain Bacteria; phylum Planctomycetota; class Phycisphaerae; order UBA1845; family CAIVHJ01; genus JACZTW01. Next base: position 5,935 of record JACZTW010000242.1, on the reverse strand, counting down.
GTTGGCACTCCGTGGGTTCGCTGCGGTGGGTCCGTGGCCTGAAGGCCACGGCTCAGGGGCTTCGGTCGGGAGGCTTTGACTTGGACGCGAACAGTCTTCGTATGCCGCGCAGCGGACGGGTGGTGATTCGCGGATCTGCTGCCGGCCCAGTCACCTTGATTTCCGCCAGTTCCTGGGCGGCTCCTTCGAGCAAGGCCGTCAGCAGCGGGATCTTCAGCGCTTTGCGCGGACTGTAGACGTCCAGATCGAGGTCCAGTTCCGTCGTTTCGATGTTCATTTCGCCCGAGCCGCGCAGGGTCATCGCGGAACCGTACAGTGCGATATCGTTCAAGAACATGCGGTCGCCTCGGATGGCGAAGCCGAAGCTGCAATCCTGAAAGGCGCCTTCTTCAGGGATGGTCAAGTTGATCACATTGAGAACGCCCAGCAGCAGCGGCAGCTCGTAGAGCTGGGCCTGATCGACTCGAATGCGGCCCCAGCCGCGGCGTTGTTGGGGATCGTCGAGTCGGCCCTGGATCGCCGCGGAGGCGTGCAGCAGCCCTTCGATCTTGGCCGGTGTGGTTTCGTCGCGGCGTGGTCGATCCTCGACCAGTGACCGCAGATCGACGTTCGTCAAACGGCACACGGCATCGTAAGGCCGGCCTTCTTCGGTTAGCGAGGCTGTGATTGTTGCCGTGATGTCGCCGCCATAGGTGCGTCCCCGGATGTTGCGCACGGCGAACAGCTCGGCAGCCTGATCGTAGATCAACTCGGCGGTGAGTTCGGAAGCGGCGATATTGTTGATTCTGGCGGTGTCGAGGGCCAGCTGTGTTCGCCAGAGAGTGGTGCCGGTTGTGGCGGCTGATTCGCCATGGAAGTTGAGCTTTCCATTGAGGTCGCGCAATTCCAGCGCGGCGTCGAGCTGGACGTTGTCGAGTCGCGCATCGCCGTCGGCGGACCATGAAGCGGCGTCCGAATCAGCGTCTCTTGCGAGCCGCAGATCAGTCACTCTGAGGTCAAAGCTGCCCTGAGGATTCACTCGATCCCAGAGTTGCCTCACGGCGTGTGGCAGTGCCTGCCGGAGCGGAGCCGAGCAAGTCATGCCGTCCGCGGAGAGTTGAAATGAGGCCGTCGTGCCCGCTGCGCCGTAGTCTACCTTGCCCGCTATGGCGAGGGTTGCGGAACCGTGGCGGGCTGACAGGCCGATGAGTTCCACGCGGTCCGGCGTGATCACAATATCGCCGGTGAGATCTTCGAGCGGCAATGGAAACGCGTCGTAAGTGACGTCGATGCCCTTGGCGGTGATTTGGGTTCGGAACGAATCCGCACCGTCCTTACCTTCGCGGTAGTCCAAAGTGATATCGACGGATCCCTCGGGAGCGAAGTGCCGTGCGGCGTCGTGGAAAGTGCTCGGCAGGCTTTGCCAGAACGTCTCGTCGAGTGGGACGTGCCGGGCCGACAGGTTGACCGATGCGCCGCGAGTTTTGGGGTCGGCCTGGAAGTCCATATGGCCCTCGACGACCGTGCCGCCGCGCCAGCCGACGAAGTCGCGCACCGCAATGTCCGTCGGGCGGACCACGATCCGAGCTGAACAATGCGACAATGGATAGGGCAGCTTGTCGTATTTCAAGCTTATCTCGGAAGCGAGCAACTCGAACTCATAGGAAGCGGACTTCATTTCCGGTGTCTGGAACACTCGGCCGGTGAAATCGGCCTGGCCTTCGAGGTGTAATTGGTCGAGAAACGCGCGAACCTCGGGCGCCACGGCGCGGTTCAAGTAATCGTCGAAGGCGAGTCGCCGGCCTCGAATGTCGAGCTCCAGGATCCGCCCGCCGTTTTCGGCCGGCTTCGAGTAGCCGTTGATGGTCACCGCCGTCGAGCCCCGTGTGCCCTTGATGTCTTTCAATTCAATTCCCTCGTCAATCTCGAAGCGGCCGGTGAGGTTCTCGATTGGGTAAGGGAAGCCCTCGTAGCTCGCCCGGCCGTCCAGCAGGTGGCCTGTGATGGCGATCTTGACTTTGCGAGGGTCTTGGTCTGTTCCGGCCGGGCGCGTGAGGCGAGTCACGAGATTGGCCTTGCCGGAGAAGTTGAGCGCTTTCCAGGTCTTCCGCCAAGCCTGAGGAATGGCCGCCAATACGTCTTGGTCCAAATCCAGGCTTCGGGCGTCGATCGTGTAATCCAGTGAGGCTTGGGCGGCACGCCCTATTGTTTGGCCGTTGATCGTTACTACTGCGGTGCCGTGCCGCCCGATCAAATCATCAAACTCCAGGCCGCCCTCTGTGCTGAACCGGACAACCCCGGTGATGTCGCTGAGGTCGTATGGAAAGTGGCGGTAGCGGCCGCTGCAATCAAGGGCCTCGAAGTGGGCCATGACGAGTTCCGGCTTGGCGTCGGCACCGGCTTCCTTGCGAATCTCGCAGACCATCCGTACGCTGCCTTTCGGTTCGAAATCCTCATAGAATCGCCGGATGGCGGGCCAGAGCTTGATGGCCTGCGCCTCTGCCGGATAATTCACAGGGTCGCTGCGGAGTAATTCGAAGTCGTCGCACGAGACCTCAAGGCGCCAGGCCGCTTGAGAGAACTGAGTCAGCTCGCGCGGCAGGTCCGTCACACTCATCTCGGCCTCACAGAGCCGACCGCGTAAGTCACCGGTAAACTTCGCGTGCATGCCGACGGCGGATACTTCGATGGTTCCCTCGACGTCGTGCAGAGTGAAGATGCGCTCGTCCGGCGGGAGTTGCTCCTCTTGCGCACCGATCGGTAAGGAGAGCCGCGCACCCTGAAGCCTGATCCGGCCTCGGGCACCCAAAGGCCCGGCCTGTGCACCGATGGCCAAGTCTTCGATGAGGATGTTGCCCTCGATACCGAGCAAACGAACCCAGTGCTCCATTGTTTTGTTGGTGATTGGAAGCGCAGCGATGGCGAATTCCACGGGCAGCCAGGGCGGCCTGCTGCCTGCTTCAAACGCGAACGCGCCGGTGTCGGTTTCGAGCGTGGCCTGGCCGACCTGCAACGGAGCGGATCGGTCCCGCCAGAAAATGTGGTAGATCGGCTTGCCCGCGCGCCTTTCGATGGCCCATAGATCGATGTAGGCCTGCTGTTGGAACTGCATTTCGCCATCGATGACCTTGTGGAACGAGAATCGGGCGTTCGGCAATTGAATGCGGGGTTTTTCGAATGCGCTGCCCGCACTGCGCAATCCACCGGCGCTCTCGCCGGCGGCCCTGATCAATTCCGAAATGTTCAGCCGGCCACTGGCCGGATCGGAGATCAAGGTCAGGTGCGTCCCGACGGCGCTGATTTGGGCAATCTTCAACCGGCCCGTGAGCGCCGCGATGGGATCGTGTTTCAGGGCCAGCGACTCGCAGGAAAACACGGGCAGGCCGGCGAAAGCGGGGAAGGCTCCGGGCTCCGGGCTCCGGGCTTCAGGGGATGGACCTGTAGCCTGTAGCCTGTAGCCCGAAGCCTCTTGCGGAACGGTGATCTTGACGCCTTGCAGGTGGATGCCGTCAAAAATTGAAAACGTGGCGTGGTCGATGGCGACGTCGCCGTTGATCAGGGAGGCCAGATACTGCTCGGCGAATCGAATCAGCCATGCGGGACGTGTGAAATAGTAATAGCCGCCGACCAAAGTCAAAAGCAAGACGAGCAATATGCCCGCGATCCAGCGTCTCAATCTTGACCACGCGGAGGATCGGCGTCCGTGGAGGCGGGCGCGTCGGAACAGGCTCTTTGTCGTGGCGTCACTTGAGTCGGGTGGACGGTTTTTCATGAGTGCGTCGCGTTTCGCGTGTTGGTTCGGGTGCGGCTTGGCCTTTTGAGGAGCGAAGCTATTCCCACAGCGGACAATACCGCAATCATCGGCATCGCCGGCAGGCGGTAACGCACACTGCCGACAAACAGCATGTGCAATAGCGTGAAGTAGATCGCAGGCAGGAGCAAGCCCATAATCACGACCGGCGCCACACGCATCGTTTTCGTGCCCCAAGCAGCCGCCAAGAGAATCAACGCAGTCCACGTGCCCAAGGTCACTTTGATCCACACACTGCGATACCCCTCGGCATTGGGCCAGAGATTCCAAGTGCGCGCGAACTTGTGACCGGCCAAACGGATTATGCGTCCCGGCTCGGTGCGGATGTGCTGCCATGCTTTCGTCTTGAATTCTCGATTCCAGGCGAGTTCATGCTGGCCGGTAGACTTGATATCGCCCAAGTTGCTGGCGCCCGTCGCTTGCGGATGAACGCCGTCGTAGAGCGAGATGCCCAGGCGTGTCGTGAGCCAGACCCACTCGCCGGTGACCGATTTGTTGCGCGCCGCCCACGGGCTCAGCATCAAAAGGAGCATCAACGCCCAGCCGCACACGCCTAGCAGTGCTGTCTTGTCGAACCTTCTGCGGAACAGGACGAATCCCCACCAGCCGACAACGAGGCCCAGCGCGGAGGGTCTCAAGTAAACGCACAAGCCACACAGCACGCCCGAAACCAGCCAGCGCCATGGCCCGCAGCGCGACTCCTTCTCGGTGACAGGCCAACTGACGGCGAGCAGAGCGCACAACGCGCACACGAACAGACTCTCCGTCAAAAGTAAGCGGCAAAAGTAGATCAGGAACGGATCCAGCGCGACCAGCAGTCCGGCGATGACGGCTGCGAGTACGCGGATGGGCTCCGGCGCGATTCGCCAGGCCAGCAGCGCCGTGAACCCACAGGCCAGAGCACTCAGGACTGCCTGAAGCGCCAGCGCAAATGCCAGGCCGTTGGTCAGCTTGGCGAAGGGAGCGAGGAGCGCCGGGTACAGCGGCATGCGGGAAGCGCGGTAGCCCAACTCATCTTGCAGGCCCTGCCCGTCCGCGATTGATTGCGCCATGTTCCAATATTGCGCTTCGTCCGGGAGCTGCGGGGCATCGAACGCCCCGGCGTAAAACCACACCACGCCGAGCCGCGTTACGGCGCCGACGGCGACGACAAAAAGAAACACACTGGTGAAGTTGTTCTTCGGCATCCTGCTAATCGTACGTCCCTGCGTGAAGAATGATCCGCATTGTAGACTTGCCAAGCAAGCGAGGTCAATCCCGAAGTTGCATAACCTCTTATCATGCAACTGCTTGCGCATCAGGGGCGGGAATCTGGGGCGGCGAGCTTTTCGGGCGGGTGGCGCCGGGGAGCAGGTCTTTGTGGGCACATTGAAGGCTCAGTCCGGCTGCGGGTGGCTGTGTGGCATCGTTCGCCGTGAGCCGCAGGTGGATTGCCTTGAAGGCCTTGCGGGGATGAGCGATAATCTCGCGCCGTCGAGGCCGTTCGGCGAACAACACGAGTGTACAGGGATTCTCCATGAACATCGCATTTATGATTTGGTCGGGGCTGTTGGTGCTGGTCGCCTTGGTGTGGGCCTCGCGGCATCTGGCCCTGTCGCGGAACCAGCGCTTCGAGAAACCGCTCTCGTCGGGCAGTTCCGTCAAACTTCCCACGCCCGCCCCGAAGGTCTCGATGCTGGTCGCCGCCAAGGACGAAGAGGCCAACATCGAAGCCTGCGTGACCTCACTGCTGGCGCAGGATTATCCGGCCCTTGAAGTGTTTGCGATAAACGATCGCAGCACCGACCGCACGCCCGAGATCATCGAGCGTATCACCTCGAAAAACGGCATCCCGTACACACCGCTGCACGTCGCGGAGCTGCGCGAAGGGTGGTTCGGCAAGAACAACGCCATGCACGAAGGCGTCCAGCACGCCGAGGGTGAATGGCTTTGTTTCACGGATGCCGACTGCCGGCAGATATCCAACAAGACGATTTCGGTTGCGGTCAGTTATGCGGTCGAGAATCAAATTGATCTGTTGTCCGTGTTGCCGGTGCTGGAGACCAAGAGCTTTTGGGAGCGCGTGCTGCAACCCGTGTGCGCCGCCATCATGGTGATGTGGTTTCGGCCGGAGAAGGTCAACGATCCAAAGTCGTCGGCCTCCTA
>JACZTW010000241.1 GCA_022573485.1 Planctomycetota bacterium | reverse complement strand
ACGCCTGTGCTACGAGCGAAGCGACAAGAGCTTTTTGGCGTTTCACCAACTCGCGGCAGCACTGATCTGTCATGGGAAATTGGTTCATGGTTAAATGTCATGTACACGGTTTTGCAATAGCTCCTTAGAGATAAAGGAGAGAACCCGATGTTGTTGCTGGGGTGCTTCTGCCTTTCGGCCATCTTTCACCTCCAACCGTTGCTCTTGTGAATTGATTCTATTCTGTTGCATTGAGATCATACCTCTCAGCAGCCGGCAAGTCAATCCTGCCCGGAGGCCAACTGTGCGTGTTCGATTCTCAGAGACTTGCATGTGTCGCTTGGGTGAGCGGCCTTATCCGATTGAGCGCCATAGCCTTGCGTCCCCAATGGACTCCGCTGGCAGTGGGTCGGTACACGTGCGGACGCAACCCGGCAATTTTACCTCGTCAATTCTGCACTTTGAGTCTCATTGCGACTGAACGGTGGATAGTGAATAAGGCGAGCGAGCAGTAACAACGCCGCGCCACCCCGCCGATCTCAACGGCGACGGCGAAGTCGGCCCGTTCGACTTGGCCATGGTGCTCGGCGACTGGGGCCCATGTAAGTGAAGAGTGAAGAGTGAAGAGTGAAGAGAAGCTCGCTGTACGTGAACGGGAGGCGCATCGCATCGCGTTTGCCAGCTACGAACCCAAGGGCGGCACGGAAGGCTGGGTCATGGAGAACTTCCTCCCGTAACCGACAGTTTCCCGCTGAGACAAGTGGTGCGTGGGGATAGCACGAATCCATCCCTCCGTGCGTGACCTACGGAGACGGATGACCGTCTAGTTCGTTCGCAAATGTGTATGGGCAGGCAAAATCTCCGTGGAGGTGTTAGCGGCTATGAATCTCGGGATAATTCAGGGGACATAAGATCTCACGCTTTGGCAAGCTCCCGCCCCGGGGCTGAATATTATGCCCTCCGAACTCTGCCATGTCCCCCGAACTTTGCCAAGGTCAGTTCCAAGAGACGAGGTTCAGTGTGCCGGTTTGATCAGTCCGAGCAACCTGTCCAACCATCCGTGCGGGGCGTTCTTCGCCTGGATATCGATCCCCGTTAATCGGGCCGCGATTTCCCTGATGGCTGCGTGCATTTGGCTGCCCTTGTTGGACACGGCCATCACGCCGCGATCGAGTGAGGATTGGACTTGCGAGTAGTCGTTCGGAACGCGCGTGTAGACCGGGCACTTCACATAGGAAGCCAATTCCTTGAATGCCCCGTGTGCGTCTTTGGATTGCGATCGATTGATCACCGCCTCGATCTTGTCCGGGTCAACTCCCGTCTTATTAAGAATCTTGAGGATCCGGTTCGCGTTGCGCACCGACATCACGCTGGATTGAAGCACGATCAAAATTCTGTCCGCATCCTGAAGGGCGACGCGACCCAGTTCGCCATTGATTCGCGACATGTCGATGATCACGTACGGAAAAAGTGTATTCAATATGTCCAGGACAACCTTCAGCTTTTCCGGAGTGACTTCATAGATCTGCTCCATGTCATTCGGCCTGGCCAATATGGAGATGTTGTCCGGCAAATCGACAAGCGATGAGCGGACCATGTCCTTGTCGACCGGCGCCTTGATGCACAGACTGGCCAGCGTATGTTCGGCCGAGCAGTCGAAAGCGCAGGCCACGCCACCGAATTCGAGATCCAGATCAACGATCACGACGCTGGAGCCCTGCGCGCCCAGCTCGGCGGCCAGGCTGCAACTGATCGTCGTCGCACCCGACCCGCCGGAGGTGCCGATGACACACAGGCGCTTCGTCTCCCAAGTCTCTCCACGATCAGTCTTTGCGCTGGCAATGGCGCTTCTCAGGTCTTCCGGATCAATGGGAACAGGGACAAACTGGGCGCATCCCAAGCGCATCGCCGAGACGATCAACGTGGAATCGGGCGGCCCGACGGCGATCACGCGGCAGCGCGGCAAGATGGAAGTGAGTTGTTCTATGATTGCGAGTTTGTCACGGTGATCAAGATGAACGATGACAAAGTCGATCTCATCTCCCAAACGCTGGGCCCAGTCGCCGAAGCTTGACGGCGAGTCTGCCTCATCCAGAACACTAATCACATCCAGATCCTGGATGTGCGCTCGATTTGGATCGTCGGGCTCAAAACCGAACAGGCATACCTTCGACAATCGGGACGCTACCACGCGATGTTCTCCTCATTGCAAGGCCGGCGGGCGATTTCGACTTTCCTTCTCTCTCGGGGACGGAAGCGCACACCGCCGATTTCCATATCGCTTCATGTCCGTTTTCCAAAACGTAGTTCCGTCGTTGGCAAGAATACAATACGTTCGCAAACGAGGGCGACACGAATCTGTCGGCCGGCGAGGCGCAATATCGGACTGAAGACGACGGTATTATCCGTTAGACTTTGGCATTTTCGGATCGTACCTTTTTCGAGGAGAAACTTCCCACACGCCCCGGCTTGGAAACTTGTTTCGGCGCGCTTATTTGTACTGATTGACCAACGGCGATTGGCGATGGGCGCGATTGCCTTTGGATCCGTCATCGGAGGTAGGGTGAATCACCACGTTGCAACGAAAGCGCCTGCACAGCCCGCTGCAGTACCGGAGATCGAGGTCACCATTCTGCGCGCGGATCCCACCAAGCAACGTACGCTCAAGCTCGTCGGCCCGGTAACGCTGATTGGTTCGCGCGAAGGCAATAACATCCGCCTGTGCAATCACCAAGTCTCCGATCGCCAAGCAGCTATTGTCCGAACCGATTGTGGAGTGTATCTGCGCGACCTGGGCGGCAACTCGGTGACTTGCTGTAACGACCAGCCAGTCACATTGGTGCATCTTTACGACGGCGATATCATTGGTATTCACAATTTCAAGCTGCGCGTCTCGATCAATTATTCGCATGACGAGGATCGTCGCCGGCACAGCACGCTCGAAGGCCAAACGGCGGGAACTGCGTGGGCACATTTGATCCCCACTTCCGACGGCAAGATGATCAGCATGGTTCAACCGGTGGTCAGTCTGGGGCGGCTTCACGGAAATGACGTAGTGCTCGGTGAGAACATCGTTTCTCCAGCGCATGCCCTGCTGTTCCTGCTGGATGGGGTACCGATTGTATGCGACTTATTGAGCAGCACCGGCACGTTCGTGAACGACCGGCGAGTGAAACTGGCCCGCATGTACGATGGGAAAAGGCTGAAGATAGGCACCACCGAAACCCGTATGCAAGTAGTTCGTGCGACTGCTCTTGGCACGCAGGTCCATCCGAACGCGAACACAGAAGACACCCCGAAGAATCCTTTTGACGGCGGAGATCCCGCGTCAGATTCGGATTCCGACCCTGCTCAACCCGTGGGCACTTCCACCGAGGACCACTGCGCTGCGGAGATGGCCAACTGCGAAGATCAAATCCAAGTTCTTCAAGAACAACTCGACGGCAGTCTGGAAGGGTTTGAAGCGGCCTTTGCATCAGTCAAGGCTTTGCTGGAAAGAACCCACCGCGAAAAAGATCGCATTGCCAGCGAACGCGAACATCAAGCGAAGAAGCGCAGCGCGCTGGAGGCGCAATCGCGGAAGCTCGGCGACGGGGAAAAGGCGCTGGCGGATCAGGCGCGTCGCGTGCAGCAACAGGAACAGGAATTGGCGCAGCGTGGCGAGCAGTCAGCCGAGACGGAGAAACAGCTCGAACAATTGAAACAACAGCTCGCCGAGCAAGAGGGGCAAGTCGCCCGGGACCGTGGGCGTTTGCAGGAGCAGCGCGAGGCTGCGGAGTCGGCCTGCGCGGAACTGGCCCAGCGCGAGCAGGCGTTGGCGGAGGCGCGCAGCGCGCTGGAGGCGCAATCGCGGAAGCTCAACGACGGGGAAAAGGCGCTGGCGGATCAGGCGCGTCGAATGCAGCAACAGGAACAGGAATTGGCGCAGCGTGGCGATCAGTCGGCCGAGGCAGAGAAACAGCTTGAACAATTGAAAGAACAGCTCGCCCAGCAACAGGGGCAAGTCGCCCGGGACCGTGGGCGTTTGCAGGAGCAGCGCGAGGCTGCGGAGTCGGCCTGTGCGGAACTGGCCCAGCGCGAGCAGGCGTTGGCGGAGGCGCGCAGCGCGCTGGAGGCGCAATCGCGGAAGCTCAGCGACGGGGAAAAGGCGCTGGCGGATCAGGCGCGTCGCGTGCAGCAACAGGAACAGGAATTGGCGCAGCGTGGCGCGGAGCTGAAGGCCTGTGGCGCAGAATCAGCCGAGACTGAGAAGCAGCTCGAACAACAGAAAGCGCAACTCGGCGAGCAGCAGTCGAAAGTTGTGCAGGACCGTAGACGGTTAAAAGACCGTAGGCGTTTGCAGGAGTCAGCCGGTGCGGAACTGGTCCAGCGCGAGCAGGCCTTGGCGGCAGGGCGGAGGGAACTGTCGGATGGCGAACAAGCGTTGGAACAGTCGCGCGCGGAGCTGGAGGCGCAATCGCGGAAGCTGAGCGACGGGGAAAAGGCGCTGGCGGATCAGGCGCGTCGAATACAGCAACAGGAACAGGAATTGGCGCAGCGTGGCGATCAGTCGGCCGAGGCAGAGAAACAGCTCGAACAATTGAAAGAGCAACTCGGCGAGCAGCAGGGGCAAGTCGCCCGGGACCGTGGGCGTTTGCAGGAGCAGCGCCAGGCTGCGGAGTCGGCCTGTGCGGAAGTGGCCCAGCGCGAGCAGGCCTTGGCGGCGGGACGGAGCGAACTGGAGGATGGCGAACAAGCGCTTGAGCAGACGCGCGGGGAGCTGGATCGGCAATCGCGGCAGGTCGCCCGGGATCAGAGGGAGGCGCGCAGCGCGCTGGAGGCACAATTGCGGAAGCTCCACAAGGGGCAGAAGGCGCTGGCAGATCAGGCGCGTGGAGTGCAGCGACAGAAACAAGAGTTGGCGCAACATGGCAAGGAGTTGAAGGCCTGCGGCGCGCAGTCAGCCAAGACGGAGAAACAGCTCGCAAAACAGAAAAAGCAGCTCGGCGAGCTACGGGCGGAAGTCGAGCGGGCCCGTGGGTGTTTGCAGGAGCAACGCGCGGCTGCGGAGTCAGCCTGTGCGAAACTGGCCCAACGCGAGCAAGCGTTGGTGTCGGGGCGGAGCGCATTGGAGGATGGCGAACGAGCGCTTGACCAGACGCGCGCAGATCTGGATCGGCAATCACAGAAGCTCCGCGAGCAGCAGGCGCAATTCGCCCGAGACCGTGAGCATTTGCAGGAGCAACACTCGGATTCTCGGGACGAGGTGAACGAGCGAGATGCCGAGCCCAGAGAGGTTGATTCTGTCGACGGCGTCCAGGCTGCGAGCGATGCCAATGATCAGCATGTCGTGCACGAGGTCTCGCGGGCAGATGAGGCACAGGTGGACACGGTGGAGGACGAAGCGTCGGTTGAGGAGGATGCGAAAGCCGTTGAAAAACCCGGAGCCGGGCCTGTCGATCTTTTCCAAATTGATCCTGCAGTGGCCGAGCGTATCCATCTGCTGCGTCGAATCGGTGCGGACGATGAAGCCGACATACTTCAGGCAGAAGCACTCGCGGAACGTTCCAGGATTGACAACGCCACCAAACAAGCCAACTAGAAACGCAAACTCGAATTGCTGAACAGCCCGCCTGACCCCGCAAGTGCGATTCGGAAGCGAGACGATGGGTCATTCAGCGGACATAGCATGGCTGTGGCACGCCGTGCTGATCAATCAAGGGGGCGGCAGAGGGCAGGAACCGCCGTGCTTGGCGTGGTAGTTCTGGTGATACTCCTCCGCCTCGATAAACGGCCCGGCCTTGTCGATTTGTGTCACGATCTTGCGGTCTTGGTACTTGTCCGAGCCCTGCAAGGCTGTGACGTATGCCTTAGCCTGATTTTGCTGCTGATCGCTTGTGGCGAAGATGGCGGAGCGGTACTGCGTGCCGATGTCAGGGCCTTGTCGATTGAGCTGGGTGGGGTCGTGAAACTTAAAAAACCAGTCAAGTAGCAGTTGATATGAGACGCGTTCGGGGTCAAACGTGACCCGCACTGACTCCGC
>JACZTW010000240.1 GCA_022573485.1 Planctomycetota bacterium | reverse complement strand
GCAAGCCGCTGCCAAGGCGAAAGCCCGCGCGGAGAAGCCAGCAATGGTGGCTGCTTTTGTGTTCGTGTGCGTGTGCGGCATGTTCATTCTGATTTACGCGCTCAGCGACATTGCCTGCCGCAATCGAATTGGCCGCATGCTGGCGCAGTCGGAATCGGGGGAGGGCATATGAGCGAGTTGTTCACGTTTTTGGCACAGGCGCCGGGCTTGAATGCAAGCGGCTGGATCATGCTCATCGGTTGCATCGGCCTGGTGTGCGCGCTGTGCGTTTTTTGCTTCTGGAAGATCCTGACCGAACCGAAACCCTCCGAACGCCACCACACCCCGCTGGACATCGACACCCACGACATCGAGCAGTAGTCCGGGCGTCCTATTCAACGAGCCGCGGGCGTTGAGCCCGCGCGGACTTCGTGACGGAGCGACGTCACCGCCGCCTCGTTGAGTCGCCAAGAGACAAGCGAACGGAAACGTCGCTCGACTTGACTTCTTCGTTTGGCAATTCGTGGACAATTCCGGGGACAATTCCGGAGACATAATACTTATCTCATGCCGTAGCAAGCTCGCGCGCCGTGAGATAGACATTGTGTCCCTCGAACTCACTTCGAACTCAGTTGGTCATGCATTTCCTTTTGAACTCTCCGGGGCTGGACGAAAGTTCGGCGTGGCCATTGGGCGCTCGGTTGGCGGCGGCCGGTTCGCCGATCGGGTGGGAAGTTACGGCGCACTGTTTGTTCTTTCTTTCGATGAGCCTAGGTGACCCTCCCCGAGTCGGCCATCCTGAAGTACTGCATGGATGGGGACGCCTGTATCAAAAGCAACGCTCCACGTATAATGGGGGCTCGCCCACCAGCGCAGTGGACAGCTTCGGGGCGGATTTCGTCGAACGAGGGACGCGCCACTGACTGAGCATGCATGAATCATGGCCAGGAACCCAACACCACTGACAATCAAGCAGATTCTGGCCTGGGCCGACGGCTACCGCAAACGCACGGGCAAATGGCCCGTGAAGCGCTCCGGACCCGTGCGCGAAGCACCGCACGAAAACTGGGTAGCAATTGACAGCGCGCTCAGGCACGCACGCCGCGGGCTTCCCAGCGGTTTGTCGGTGGCCCGCTTGCTGGCCCGCGATCGCAAAATCCGCAACATCACCAGCAAGCCTCGGCTGACCATCAAGCAAATTCTCACCTGGGCTGATGCGCATCACGAGCGTACGGGCAAGTGGCCGGGACGCGCCACCGGACCCGTCCACGAAGCGCCGGATGAGAACTGGTCCGCGCTGTCGCAGGCGCTGGCGCATGGCGGACGACGCCTGCCGCGTAGCGGGTCGCTCGCCCAACTGCTGGCGCGACACAACCGGCAGAGGAACCAGGGCGCCCTGCCGCGACTGACCCTCAAGCAGATCCTCGAGTGGGCCGACGCGGTCCACCAGCGCTCGGGCCAATGGCCCAAGAGACTCTCGGGAAAGGTACACGGGACACGCGACGAGACCTGGCTGCGAATCGATCAGGCCATGCGCGTAGGATATCGCGGGTTTGCCGGCGGGCATTCGCTGGCCAAATTGTTCGCCGAGCGCCGCGGCGCTCGGCGCTCCCTCAAACCACCCCCGCTGACCGTTCGGCAAATCCTGGTCTCGGCCGACGCCCATCGCCGCCGAACCGGCAAGTGGCCGAAACCGAACTCCGGAGAGGTCTGCGGACCCTCCAGGCACCCCGCCGGCGAGAAATGGGCGACCATCGCCAACGCCTTGAGCAAGGGCAATCGAGGTCTCGACCAAACCACGCTGGGTCTGCTGCTGGCCGGGCGTCGCGGTGTACGCCATCCAAGGGCTCTGCCACGGCTCAAACTGAAGAACGTGCTGGCCTGGGCGGATGACCACCGCCGCCGCACGGGCAAGTGGCCGACGATGGAAATGGGCGCTGTCCATGGCGCGCCTGACGAGACTTGGTCCCGGATCGACTCCGCATTTAAGGGAGGCGCTCGCTGGCACGGCGCGCGGACCTCGCTGGCTCACGTACTCGCCACGTACCGCAACAAGCAGCACCCGGACTTTCTGCCACGCATGACGATCAAGCAAGTTCTGGCGTGGGCGGACAACCATCACCGCCGTACCGGACGCTGGCCCACGAACAAGTCCGGGGCCGTGCGGGGTTCGGCGGGCGAGACTTGGAGCAAAGTCCACAATGCCTTGTTTGAAGGCAACCGGGGGTTTCCCGGCGACTCGTCGCTGGCCCGGCTTCTGGAACAGCGCCGCAGCGTGCGCAACATCCAGCATTTGCCGCGCCTGACCATCAAGCAGATTCTGAAGTGGGTGGACCTCCACCGCAAGAGGACAGGCCGGTGGCCCAAGCCCGACTCCGGCCCGATCCCGCGATCCGGCGGGGAAACCTGGGACGGCATTCAGGGCGCCCTGTTCACCGGCGGGCGCGGCCTCCATAGCGGTAACACGCTCGCCAAGGTTCTCGACCGGCATCGCGGCGTGCGCAATACCGGGGATCTGCCCGCTTTGAGGATCCAGCAGATTCTGCGCTGGGCCGACAGCCACCACAACCACACCGGCAAGTGGCCGACCAAGAGCAGCGGCGCCGTGCCGCAAGCGCCCGGCGAAAGGTGGTCGGCGATCAATGTCTCTCTGTTCGAAGGCCTCCGAGGCCTGCGCCGAGGCTCGTCTCTGCCTCGACTGCTGAGCAAGTATCGCGGCGTGCGGAACGTGCATGATCTGCCGAAACTCTCGACGAAGCAGATCCTGAAGTGGGCCGACGCCTACTACAAGCTCGAAAAGGGCTGGCCGACACGCGCCTCCGGAACGATCCCACGTACGGGCGGCGAGACCTGGGACACAATCAACTATGCACTCAAGAAAGGCAACCGCGGCATGAGCGGCGGCTGGTCGCTGGCCCGATTCCTTAACCGCTATCGCCGCCCCGAACGAGGCCTGTAGGCGCGCAGGTAACGAAACTCGGCCCAAAGCCCAGCGAACAGAGCTAAGTATCATGTCCCCCGAACTCCCCAGCACAGCTTCTGGACCTCGTTGACTTAGTTCAGCGCCTTAGCGTCGCGGTCCGCTGATCACTATTCTTGACTTGCCTCTGGACAGCCTGCACAACGGAATCAACATCGATTTGCTTCATGCAGTTAGGCACCGGACAGCCATCGTCGAACTTGCGTTTGTAACAGCCCACGCAGGGCAGGGCGGGTTCGAGAATCTCGCCCAGGCCGAAGAGATGAAACTCATGCTTATTGAAGACGTTGTTGAACAGCACGATGCGTTTTCCGAGACCGATGGCCATGTGCAGCGCCATGGTCACCGACGTGACCACCACATCACAGCTATCAATCACGGTTAGGAATTGGCGCAACGGTTTAATGCCATGATAGATGGCTCCGGTGCGGCAGGCGAGTCGGACATTGCGGTCGTGTTCATCCGGTCCGCCTAATAGCAAGGGACGCATGTTCAAGGATTGCAGCTTGTAAATTAGTTGCTCAAAGTTCTCCTCAGGCCAGATACGCGTCGGCCAGATCTGGCCGGCGCCGGTATTCAACCCAACGATGGATCCCGTCCCGGAAACGGGATTGAGCATTGAGGGTTCGCTTTGTGGCAGGATGTACGTCTCGCCGGAATAAGGCCAGCCGCAAATCTCAAACATCTCTTCGACATAATGCCGGGTGCAGGCTTTCATGAGATCGTCGAAGATGCCCGTCTGCCATTTGCGTTCGCTATCGGCATCGGCGGCCACGATGTGTCCCATATCGTCGAGCGTAAACCCTTTGATGACGTCGGCACGAGATTGGCGGGCGATCGCGCAAGGCGTTACATCTTTATCGAGGCTGAGGATTAAGTTCCATTTCTGAGCTTTAATCCACTCAGCAGCCTGCCAGGTCGAACGAACAACTTGGTCAACCCAGCCGTCGGGAATGAGGTCGGGGAACTCGGTGACCCACACGACGTAAGCAGCCGGGTGGTGCTTTTTCAAGTAGTGTAGAATCGGAGTGCAGCGGATGACCTCGCCGGCCGCCCCGAATTTAAGGATCAAGATACGCTGCTCGATTGGATCGTACTGGTTGCAGCCCTCGCAATGCACACCGTGTTGTTTGTGCGGCTTGCACGGTTTATAACCGTCGAAATGTCGACAATCGGTGTGAATCTTCATTTCAGCGAGACTTCGTTGGACTTCGATTCGTTCTTGACTTGGCTGGATGCCAGGTCCACATCGAAACGTACGGGATTCTTCGCAAGCAAGACATCCTTGCACAAGCGCTCCAGTTGCTCGGCAGCCCGATCCCACGAGCAGTGTTCCAAAGCAGTCTGACGCCCAGCGCGTCCAAGCGCATCGCGAAGTTCTTTGTCGTCGGTCAGCGTGACCAGGCCCTCAGCAAGGGCGCGGGGCGACTTGGCAATCCATACGTTTTGCCGATGGATGCCGGGCAGGTTGCCGAGCGCTCGCGGGGTACACAGCACCGCCTTACCCATCGCCCAAGCTTCCATGATCTTGTTCTTGATGCCGCCCCCGCTGATCATGGGCACTACCACCAGTGCGGCATCGGCCACGTGAGGTCTGATGTCATCGACATAGCCAATCAAGTCGATGCCGGGAATATACTTGAGGCGGTCCAACAGGGGAGAATGACCCCGACCCATGATCGAGAAGCGCATCTGCGGCTTCTTCGCAAGCACCACAGGCCAGACCTTTTCGACAAAATAGAGAATGGCGCTGAGGTTGGGACCAAAAGTCAGCCCACCCCAGAAGATGGCCCGGTTCTCATCGACCGGCTGGTCGCTGGGCGTATAGTGTTCACAATCCACACCGTGCGGGATGCACTCGATGCGGCGGTGGCCGGTGACAAGCCGACAGACACGTTGATCCACATCCGAAAGCACGGTCACCGCATCGACCTTGCGGATATACTTTCGCTGGAACAACCCGACGGCCAGCAGGCACTTAAGGTCATTCCATTTGCTTGTCGCCCGCCCATGCCACAGCTCTCGCCACCTATGTAAGACTTCATCATCCTGCAAATCGCAAATGGTCGGCACTTGCTTCAAGTGGGCCAGACAGGCCAGCGATTGATAGTTCATTCCAATGACGATCTCCGGCTGCCACTGGCGTGTGAATCTCACCACCTCGCGCACAAAGCCCATGTTGATGCCGAAATAGCGCTCGAGACGACCGGGCTGGTTCTCGTCAGCCTCGAGATCCACTTCATGGCTGTCGAGCCGGCTAGCGCCTGCCACTTGACATTCGAAGTTGAATGGCCACTCATCCGATTCGCAGGGACGCTCCACGATCATCCGGAGGTGGTGTCGCTCAGCAAGCCGGCGGCACAATTCATAACAGTGCAGCCGGCCGCCGTAACACAAAGGCCAGGGCGGTTCGTTTCTGATGACCAGGATCTTCACTCGTAAGTATCCCCCACCGTCGCAGGCCGGCAATCTCGAAGCTGCACCCAAGACGCGCCTAAACGCTACACTGCTTATCGGTCTAATCGCGGACCCCCTAAAGCTAGGCCACAGCCCCGTTATACGCCATAAGCCCTTTATACCAATGATGTTGTGTCGATGTCGTCAGGCCAAGAATTGTAGGCCGACCTGGTAGCGTCGCCGGGCTTCCTGCTGGCCTTTGCCCATCTTGCCTGCCTTGCCTAAGTTTGGCTTCGTTTGGTAATAGCATGATGCACCAACCACTTGCGTCCATTTCCGACTACGCGCTACTCGCTACCGACCACTGTTTCACCAAACAGCCTGCGTCCACAGCGCGCATGCACCGCTCGACATCGCGTCCGGCAACAAGCGCTACGCCGCGCGAGGCAACACGCATCATATCCCCACTGCGGCCTTGCGTTTGCGACGAAATGGGTTTGTTCGGCCACTGAGGTTTTGGGTGATTCGTGATTCGTGGTCCGTGATCCGTAATACGCTTATGGATAAGTTCGCGCGCGCCTGTTAGGCGCCTGTACGGGTTGCGCGATGTCCGGCTTGATGTCAGACTTCTTTGCGATACATGCAAGGAGGCTTGGCATGAACATCGAACTTCGTTGC
>JACZTW010000014.1 GCA_022573485.1 Planctomycetota bacterium | reverse complement strand
CAGATGAAACGGGTGAAACCGCACGTAGAGCGCGTCCTTCCTGACCTCGGTGAATAGCGCCATCACCGCAAACATCCAGTACCAGCCAGCACCAATGCCGAACATAATCATCGCCGTGACCGGGGCGTGGTGACGCCAGCACACCGTCCCGATCGCCATCATGGCAACGACAAGAATTGCACAAAGTAGTTTGTAGAACCAGACATCCCAAGCTCTTTGAACTTCCTGGAACAGCACGTTGTTTGCCGTTTCTGGAGCCAGCGAAGGTGAACCGAGGGCCGGCATCATCCGTTTACGCTCCTTGGCCAGGTCCGCTGCCGGGGACCCTTTCGTAGACGCTGATCTGCTGACACATCCACATCAGTTCCGGCTTGTCCGCCTTGAAGGTTTCGGAGAGGACCCCAGTCCGCTTCCGATTGTATGCAAAGCCACGCCGGGAAAGTTTCTCACGCCAATATCGCTTGGGTTGCTCATTAACATGATGATGGCCGCCCTGGTACGGTGGGGCGCAGGAAAGCACCAGGGTATCGCTTAATTGGGTGATATTTTCAAGAAAAATATCACAAAACTCCGCAGGGATGTGCTCGGCAACCTCCAGGCAAAGCCCAAGATCGAACTCACCCCACGTATTGGTGAACGATTCGGTCAAATCGCACAACTCGACCGGGCCTTCATAAGCGTACTCTGCCGGGGCAACAACGCAATCCAGGGCAACAACTTCCACCCCTAGCTCCCGAAAGAAATGGCTGTAGACCCCACACCCGCATCCGATGTCGATCAAACGCCGCGGCTTAAGTTCTCGATGAAGGACCCCGGTGATGTACTGCGCTGTCGCAACATACTGCTGATTTTTCGACCCCCACTCGGCAAAAAAGGCGCGGTCATAGATCTGCTCAAGATTTTCCAAGGCCGTTTCTCAGGAAGATAAAGCGTGCAGATATTTCTTCACGGTCGCATCCATACCCATGTGCAGCGCATCGCTGATCAGCGCATGACCAATCGAAACCTCCAGAATCCCGGGGACCTGTGCAATAAAATCCTTGAGATTATCCAGGTTTAAGTCATGCCCGGCATTGATGCCCAATCCAGCCTGCGTGGCTGCCTCGGCGGCACACCGGAATCGCGAAAGTTCCGCCCCCGCGTTGCCGTCACGATGCGCTGACGCGTAGGGCTCGGTATAGAGTTCGATACGGTCAGCGCCAATCTTTTTGGCCAGCTCCATTTCGGTGGTACCGGCATCCATAAAAAGACTGACCCGAACCCCAGGCGACCTCACCTCTTTGATGACCAGCCCCAACCGGGACCGCGCCAAGGCCCAATCCCCTTCCCGTCGTAACTTGACGGCCAAGAACGGCTGGACGCTCGGGAGGACGCCATCGCGCCCCGGGCCGGTGTCGATGAACTCCGCGATCCGATCGTGCGCCACAGCACGGCCAATCCGCCGCGGCGGACCGTGGCACACAATCGGATGTGCCACTGCTCTTGAGCAGTGGTCCGGCGTACGCGCGCACTGCTCAAGAGTGGTTGCGCACGAGCCTGTTGTCGATGACGATGGCGTGAGAATGCACTGAATGTTGATCCGCGCGGGCTGTCTTCGACCCTGAGGCTCAGACCCGAAGGGAAGCCCGCGGCTCGTTGGCGCGAGTCGGTCGTGGAGGCGCGATTGTGGGGGAAAGTGATCACTGTATAATGGCGTACTATGATGACACATGTGAACATCAAAGACTTAAATCGACACATCGGCGAGGAAGTCCGGCTTCAGGGTTGGGCGTATCGGGTGCGGTCGAGCGGGAAGGTGGCGTTTCTTTTGGTGCGCGACGGCACAGGCTTGTGCCAGTGCGTGGTCGAGAAGAGCGAGCAAACATCGGGCTTCTTCGACACAGTCAAGCGGCTGCCGCAGGAATCGTCGCTACGGGTGACGGGCACGGTGCGGGCTGAGGAGCGGGCCGAGGGCGGTTACGAACTGGCGGTCACCGGCTTCGAGCTGATACACGCCAGCGGCGAATACCCCATCACGCCGAAGGCCCACGGTACCGACTTCCTGATGAAGCATCGCCATCTGTGGCTTCGGTCGCGGCGGCAGGAAGTGATCCTCAAAATTCGCCACACGCTGGTGGACGCCATCCGGCGATTCTTCAACGACAACGGATTCACATTGATCGACACGCCGATCTTCGCACCGTCCGCCGGCGAAGGCGCGTCCACACTCTTCGAAGTGGACTACTTCGGCGAGCCAGTGTATCTCGCTCAGACTGGCCAGCTCTATCTCGAGTCGGCGTGTATGTCGCATGGCAAAGTGTACTGCTTTGGGCCGACGTTCCGGGCGGAGAAGTCCAAGACGCGGCGGCACCTCACCGAGTTCTGGATGGTCGAGCCGGAGGTGGCCTTCGCCGACCTCGACGACGTGATGGCCATCGCCGAGGACTTCATCATGGCGCTGGTCTCGCGCGTCTTGAACGATCACCGCACTGATTTGGAGTTCCTCGGCCGCGACGTGGCCAAGCTCGCACAGATCCGCAAGCCGTTCGTGCGGCTGAGTTACAGCGATGCCGTGGATGTGCTGCACAGCGCGCTCGCGAAGGAACTGCTCGAAGAGGACTTGCAGACCAAGACCGCCCGCATTGAGCAGCTTGAAGGCGAACTGGAGTCTGCCATCGAGAATGTCAAGGACGCCCGCAAGAAGTGGGAGCAAGAGAAGGCCGCCCAGCGCGAGCAGGCCATCCGCGAGGAACTGAGCGAGTTGCGGGAGCAAGTCGGCAACATTCCGCACCATATGGAACTGGCAGCCGGCTTTGAGTGGGGCAAGGACCTCGGCGGGTCGGACGAGACCATTATCTCGCGTCTGCACGATCAGCCGGTGCTGTGCCACCGCTATCCGAAAGGCTGCAAAGCGTTCTACATGAAGCTCGATCCGGACGACAAGCGCGTGGTCAAGAACTTCGACGTGCTGGCTCCGGAAGGTTTCGGCGAGATCATCGGCGGCTCGCAGCGTGAGGACGATTACGACGTCCTGCTCGGCCGCATCGAGGAGGAAGGGCTGGCGGTGGAGCCGTTCGAGTGGTATCTGGACCTGCGGCGTTACGGCAGCGTCCCGCACGGCGGGTTCGGCCTGGGCGTCGAGCGCACGCTGGCGTGGCTCTGCGGGCTGGATCACATCCGCGAGACCATTCCCTTCGCACGCATGATGGGCAAGATCTACCCGTAGACGCCCAATCCTCCACTGTTTCACTTGCGGAACGCGAATCTCTGATCGCAAGTCAAGCCGATCGCAATAGCGCGCCTTGCAAGTATGTAGTGTAGGGTGTGCGACCGATCGTCTCGGTCAGGCTCCTTGAACGACGCGGGACACGGAATCGAGCGGAGCACTTCCCGCTCCCTGACGGTCGCGGCTCTGAAGTCCGAATTCCGCGTTCCACGTTCGTCTAGATGTTGAAGAAGTACTCGCGGATGTTGACGAAGTACTTGAAGTCGATGGTCCAGCGCAGGACCATTTTGAGGGGCACGATGGCGGTCCAAGTGAACAGGACCATGAACGTGGCATATCGGGGCACGCCCATTTGCTTATAGAGCTTCTTGAACACGGTGACCGCGAGGATGACGGGCATGATGAAGAAGTAGCCGAACATAAACAACAGTCCGGGCAACTCGCGGGGGAGAAATGCGAAGGTCTTGGACCATCCTTCCGGTTCGCCGCCGCCGAGGATCTTGACCCAGAAGAGTTCGTAAAACTGCAGGTTGACCAGCGCGACGGGCTTCTGGTCGTCCCAGTACTCGAAGGGTCCGAAGAAGTTCCAGTTCGGCCCGCGCAGGAAAGTGCCGAAGACAATCAAGAGCACCCACATGATGACGAAGCCCAACATATACGACGTGATGGCGAATGGCCGCTCTTTGAATGTGTAGTAGCCGTTGCCCTTGGGGTTGCGATCGATGTAAGGGATGGAAATCAGACCCACGACAATGAGGCCGGGCAGCAACACGCCGGCGATCCAGGGATCGAAGTACACCAACAGTTCCTGCAGGCCGAGGAAGTACCACGGCGCCTTGGAGGGATTGGGAATGGTGGACGGGTCGGCCGGCTGTTCGAGCGGGGCGCGGAGGACAATAGCCCAGACGATCAGGAACGCCGTACACAACACCAGCGCGATCAATTCGACATAGACAAGATCCGGCCAAACCAGCACTTTGTCATCGGAGCCGGCTTCGAGCAGAGGTTGGCCCTTGGCCGTACGCTCGTCGTTGATGGCTGCCTGGCGAAACGCCAGCCACAGGAAAAACCCGACGGACATGAGCATCATCACAATGGGAACATTGTCCGCCTTGGTGACGATCTTGAGGAAGTCCTCATCGAGCATGCTCAGCCCGAATCCAACCGCGGCCATGAAGGCGGCGAGGAGGGCCACCCTCGGCTTGGTGAAAAAGCGATACCCCAGCAGGAATATCGCCAGCGCGGTCACGGCCATGGCGAAGAACCACGCCGGCTGGAGCGCCTGGTTGATGAAGTCCTTGATCACTTCACCAGTCGTGTGGGGCGTTTGTGCGAGGAGGAATTCCATCATCGGCTAATGTCAATGGCCTCACGAAGCTCGATTCCGTGCGCTGGACAGCATCCCGAGTTCGTACTTCGTACTTCGTACTTTCTTCTACAGCGGCCCGCTGATGCCGCCGTCCTTGCGAACACGCCAGAAGTGTGTGGCAATCAGGACCGCAACAACGATCGGGATAAAGACGCAGTGCAACACGTAAAAGCGCAGCAGCGCATTAGGTCCGACAAAAGTGCCCGCCAGCAACCCGAAGCGCGCATCATCCCCCGAATGGACGAGTGGCACGCCGGCGAACTGGATCAGGGCGGCCCCAGGTCCCTCGTTGCCGACGAATGGAGTTGCCCGGGCCATGTTCGAGCCCACCGTGATGGCCCACATGGCCAACTGGTCCCAGGGCAGCAGGTAGCCCGTAAACGACAACAGCAATGTCAGAACCAACAGAATGACGCCGATGCTCCAGTTGAACTCGCGCGGCGGCTTGTAACTGCCGGTCAGGAACACGCGCAGCATGTGCAGCCAAATGGTGATGATCATGGCGTGAGCGCCCCAGCGGTGCATCTCGCGCAACAGGCCGAGCGTCACATGGGCCCGCAAGCCCTGCATGTCGAAATAGGCGTACTCGACCGTCGGGCGGTAGTAGAACATCAACAAGACGCCGGTGACGGTTTCAACAAGAAAGAGAAAGAAGGTCAGCCCGCCCATGCACCAAGTAAACGACAGCTTGATCCCGCTGCGGCGAACCGCCACGGGGTGCAAGTGCAAGAAGACGTTGGTCAGAATGGCCATGGCGCGCGTACGGCGGTCGCGCGGCACGCCATGCCGGAAGACGCTGCCCCAGATCTGCGAATCGCGAACGTAGTCTCCGAATGCTCGGAACACACTCATGTTGTGAACTTGTCTCTCAGTGGCCTAGTACAAGGTAGTTGCGGCCTATGCCGACGTTTCATGCGCTAATCGGATTGGGAATTGTGGCAGAAAGCCCGCGAACATGCAAGCAGCGAATGTGCGGAACTTCGCCCGTACGAATGTTAGACCAGCATATAGCTGTTGGGATCATCCCACTGCCCTTGTTCCTGCAAGAATTTCACACTCTTGTTCACGACCACCTGCCCGTCGACCAGTTTGATATCCAGTCGTTCGAGCGGGCGCGGTGCGGGACCTTCAAAATTGATGCCGTCCTGCTTGAATCCGCTGCCGTGGCAGGGGCACTTGAACTTGCGGTCGCTCTCCAGCCAATTGGGAATGCAGCCAAGGTGCGTGCAGGTCGTGGACAGGGCGGCGAAGCGATCCTCCAGCCGGATCATCCAAATGCCGTCTTTCTTGGAGTCCTCACTAACTTCTCCCGGCTCCATGGCGTCGTACTTCTCCTTGGGGCCGAGGCGAACCTTGGGATCGGGCTCTTCCAGGACGTTGGGCATCATGAACCGCCCAAAAGCCGGGCCGGCGCTGACCGCGATCGTTCCTCCCAGCGAAAGCCAACCCACCGTCAAAGCGGCTGTGTTGACAAACTCGCGGCGGGACAGTGCATCCGCTTTGGGATCCTTCTTGTTCACCTCACGCGACGACTCCAACACGCGTGTGTATCGCGCGTCGGGTGGCAAATCGTCGAACTTCTTCTTGGCCAAGCTGTCCAGAGCGGCTCGGGCGTTTGTGCCTCCCGCAGCCACGCCGCTGCTGCCGCCGCGGGCGGTAACAGCCTTGAGAAGAGCACTGATGGCTGGATCGACAGGGCCTTCGGGCGCGTCGGGGACGGTCTTGCTACTAAACGCCGCGATGGCGGCGTCGGCTTCAGAGGAAGGCGCTTCCGGCGACGCCGACTTCTCGGTCGTTGCGGAGGCGGCGGCCAACTCTTCTTTGCTGACCTCCGTGGCGACCGTCTCGAACTTGATCACGTCGACCGGGCACTCTTCGGCGGCCTCGATGATCGACTCGGTCAGCGGCTTGGTGAACTCCACGTCAAGCGCCGCGGGCCTGACGATGCAGGTTTCTTCCAGTACCTCGAACACCGTAGGCGACGCCGTCTCGCAGGCATCGCACACGATGCAGCCGGGATCGATCCAGACTTTCGTTATCAGTTCCTTCGTCGGCATCACTCTTGCTCCGCATCTGCGTCGGGGGAATCGTGGCCCGAACCTGCCCGATCGGCGATGGCCCGTCTGGCCCGGCCGACCACCCTCAACACCCGGTCCTTGGTGAGGTCCTCAATACGACCCCAAATGACTCTATCATCGAGGGTCTCGGCAGCCTCGATCGCGGTGATCAAATACTCGTTGACGCGCCCGGGCGCCAAGGACCGATCCACCATTCTACCATCTGAAGATTGGAATTGAACCCTTTGATTCTGCCAATAGCTCCTCTGCAACATGTCCGCGATCGTTGGCAGCGCCTTCGGACTGCCGAGGCGGGCCAGAGTCATGGCCGCGTTCCAGCGAACATCTTGATCCTCATCGGCCAAATGGGCGTCGGCCAGGGCATCTATTACTTCGGCATCGGCAGGATCCGCCAGATTACTGAGCGCCGCACAGGCCACCATGCGAACAACCGGCTCGGAATCGCCCAGGCTTCGGGCAACGCGGACGACCTGAGCCCTCGCCGCTTCGCAATCACCCATCAATGCCAAAGAACCGAGGGCTTCGCGGCGGATCCCGGCATCCGGGTTGTCCAAAGCCTCGATGAGCAACGGCACCACAGCGCTCGCGCCTGCGCGAGCGGCGGCCCGCATAACAAAATAGGTCCGCTGTCTGCCAATCCGCTCAGAAGAACCCGCAACGCTCAAGTCCCGCTCGAGCAGTCTGACCAGCCGTGCCTGAATCTTGGGAAGCTCCTCCGGAGTAACTTCACTCTCCATGCGTTCCAGCCGCAAAGCCAGCTCCTGGGCGGCCTGCCACATTTCTTTGTCCTGCGGCACCAGGATCAAGCCGGCCGTTTTCTCGCCGGTCCCCGCTTCCAGCAACGACAGGATCTGAGTGAGCGGCTTTTCCCTATCGCTGGCGATGGCGCCGAAAGACAACACCACAATCATGGCGCACGCCAGAATGACCGCAAGGATAATGAGAGGCACAACGAAGAGCCGCCCAAGCAGGAACTCGGGTTCGGCGGCGGAGGAATCTGGCGGCGCTGGGTCGGTCATGGCTGGATCATATCCCTTATTGAAGCGACATTCACGGGAGACTTTAGCCTGCTCCCGAACACATTTCAACGGTCCCCGGCCCATGCGTCTGATCTGAACATCATATCCGACGAACTCGGCCGACGGCAGTGGTTGTTTCAGCCATCCTCGTGGGATGTCAGGAAAGCACGGCTGGAGGCACGAGAATCTGGAGCTTCTGCGAAGAGAGGCGAATATCGGCCGGCAGATCGCCCCCGTCATCCCCGTCGACCTCGAACGGCACGGGTGCGTCGCTGGACACGTGAATCTCCCGAGCACGCAGGTACAGCACATCGCCGGACGTCAAGTGTCGCCCGCAGGCCGTTCGGAACGCATGCGACAGCAACTTCGAGCGGCTGCGGCAGCGGAATATGCAGATATCGAGCAGGCCGTCGTCCGCTACGGCATCCTTCAAGATACGCAGTCCGAGTCCATAGCGTGCCATGTTCCCAACGAAGACGAGGCCTTTCTCGTCGAACACGGTTTCTCGGTCTACCACAACCCTCAAGCGCGGGAAGCGATGCGACCAGAAAGACCGCCATACTGGGAGAAAGTAGTCCAAATGTGTGATATGCCCTCGACGCCGTTGCGACAAGCGCCGCACGACTTCCGCGTCGAAGCCGACCCCCACGACAACAAGAAAGGCCCGCTGCCCGACAAGCCCAACATCGATCTCGCGGATGTCAGGGTTCATCAACGCACCTACGAGCCGAACCGGCGATGCGTCTATCTGGAACTGCTTCGCTACCAGGTTCTCGGTTCCGGCTGGCAGGATCGCCAACGGAATAGACCGGCCCAGCAGGCCCTCCGCGACCTCTCGAACCGTGCCGTCGCCGCCGACGGCAACCACAGCGGCGGCGGCGGCGGGCAGCCCTCGGGCGATGGCCGTTGCGTCTCCAGCTCCCGTCGTGGCGTGAATGCATCCCTCATGCCCCGCCGCCGAGAGGCGTTCCAGGACCTCCTTGAGGGCCGCTGCCGCTCTGCCACGGCCCGACGCCGGATTCACAATGAAATGATACTCACATGCCACGCGGATCTCCCACAACACGGAGGACGAAACCTGATTCTAGAGCCCAGACCGGTCTCCCGCGACTGCCAAGAGACAAGACCTTGAATTTCGGCTCCGGCTATCCTAACCTGTCTCGATTCACCGGATGGAAATCGACTCCTGTGCAAACCGACACGTGAAGCTTGAAGGAACTGATTATCACGACGTGCCATTGAGGATACACCATGACGACCGATGAAACGATGACTGAGATTACCCGCCTGATCGACCATGGCGACTTGGATGCGGCTGAGAAACAATTGAGTGCGGTCGCCTCGGGCAATCAGAGCAGTCCGAGATGGTGGCTGCTGAAGGGGCGGGTTGAGACCCGGCAGGGCCAACTGCAGTCGGGAACCGAGTCCCTGGAAAAAGCCATCGAACTCGATCCAAATGATCCGGACGCCCTCTTCAGCCTCGCCTACGTGTGCGACCTGCACGGCGATGACGAACGTGCCGTCGAGTTGTATCAGCAGTGCGTGAGCAGGCCGCCGATGCGCGTTAACGCGATGATCAATCTGGCCGTGATCTACGAAGATCGCGGAGACTACGAGGATGCGGAGACGTGTCTCCGGCAGGTCCTGAAGTCGTATCCCAATCACAAGCGGGCGATATTGTTCCTAAAGGATGTGCTTAGCTCGCAGGATATGTACTATGACGAGGATCTGGAGCGCACGCGTGAGGAACACGATGCCGTCCTCGATATCCCCATTTCCGATTTTGAACTCAGCGTACGGAGCCGCAACTGTCTGAAGAAGATGGATATCCATACACTCGGCGACCTGCTCAACACTACCGAGCCCGAACTGTTGTCCTACAAGAATTTCGGCGAAACTTCTCTCAATGAGATCAAGGCCATGCTGCGGCAAAAGAGGCTGCGACTGGGGCAACTGCTGGAGGAGCGGTCCGGGCGGGCGATCAACGAAACAACCGAGCCGTCCACGGCCGGCGATCAGGCTGTGACGAATCGGCCGGTAAGCGAATTGGAGCTTTCCGTGCGCGCACGCAAGTGCCTGCAACGCCTCGGCATTCTCACTCTGGGTGAGCTCGTCAGTAGAACGGAGTCTGAGTTGCTGAGTTCCAAGAACTTCGGCGAAACGTCCCTGCAGGAAATCAAGCTCAGGCTCGAAGAACACGGCTTGGCGCTGCGGAAGTTGGACACCGTACAGTCACAATGATTGGAGAGTCGACGAATCGATTGAGCGCTGGTGTCGCCGAATGGAGAATTCGGACTCCGACCTCAGCGGGCTCTCCCAAGGTTGCCGTATGAGCAGACTGCGCGCGGCCTCAATGGGTTCCATTCTCACCTTCGTGCTCCTCGTCTCACCGGGCGCAGGTTGCAGTCGATCCGCCACACAGAAGTCCCCGTCCTCCTCTCGGAGTGATTCGAGTCTGCGCTCCTCCGCCCGCAACCAGCGACAGAACAGCAAAGAGCCGTTCATTCGTGTCATGCTGATCGAGCGCGCGGCGGAGTTGGCGCTGGCGGTCGCCGGACCCTACAAGGTGCGGCAGAAGGGCAGGATTCTCGCCCAGGGACCGAACTTGCGTAAGATTCGCGTGACCACGGTTGAAGGCCAGCCGCAGCGACTGCAAATCGGCCAACTGGCCTGCCCCCCTGGACCGATTGAGATCGTCCCTCGAACACCCGGCACGCTGCGATTGTACTTCAATCAGCCGAAGCGCGCTGCCTTCAGCCGCCTGTACGGAGGATTCGCACGGATCTCATGCCGCCCTTCCAAACCGAGCGCGGCAGCCAACTCCGGCGGTATTGATTTGATCAACGTGATCAAGCTGGAAGAATACTTGCCCAGCGTACTCCAGGCGGAGCTGTATGCCGAATGGCATATCGAGGCCTACCGGGCTCAGGCAGTCGCGGCGCGCACCTATGCACTCTATGAGATGCGCACGTTCGGGGAAAAGCGCGACTATGACGTGCGGGCCACCGAAGCATCACAAGTGTATCGAGGCATCGGCGATCAGGGTTACAGCGAGAAGGCACTGCGCGCGGTGCGGAATACACGCGGCATTGTCTGTACTTGGGCCTCGCCGCTGGGCGAGCGAATCTTCTCCACGTATTACAGTTCCGCATGTGGCGGCATGACACAAAACGCAGCCAATTGCTTCAAGAGCCCGTCAATTCCGCCTCTTGCCGGCGGGGTGAAGTGTTCGTATTGCAACATCGGCGGTCGTGTCTATCGTTGGGAGCCGGTTCGTCTCAGCAAAGACGAACTCACACAGTTATTCGTCCAACGATTCCCACAACACGCAGGACTGGGCACAATACGAACCATCGAAGTGGTTCGGAGCACCGCGGACGGCCGCCCGCTGAGCCTGAGGCTCCGCAGTGACAGCGGGCCGTCGATCACAGTAGATTCCTATTCGTTTCGCCTCGCCATGGGCGGACATCGTATCCTCAGCAACCATTGCAAAATCGTGGACCTCGGATCCTCGTTTGAGTTTCGCGAGGGCCGAGGTTTTGGACATGCCGTCGGCCTGTGTCAGTGGGGTACCGAAGGCCAAGCCCGCCTCGGCAAGAAAGCGTCGGAGATTCTGAGCTACTACTATCCCGGCTCTCGTCTCAAGCGCGCCTATTGATGCCGACCCATGCGCCTTGCATCTACGCCAGCCGTCCTCCTCCCGAACCGACCCTGAGAGATTGCAACGGATCCGCGCGCCTAGGAACATGGACCCCATGCACCCAACAGAAGCGCCAGGTCGAGCGCGCCGACGGTGCCGTCGCCGTCCAGGTCTTGCGGGCAGCCGACACAGGAGCCCCACGCCCCGAGCAGAGAGGCCAATTCGAACGCACCGACGATTCCGTCGCCGTGGAAGTCCGCTGGGCAAGTCGGCGTGCTGCAGTCCGGGCCTTCCCAACCGAAGTTGCATTCACACGCGTCGGGCGTTACGCAGGTACCATGGACGCAGGGCGGATCGCAAACCGCATCCTCGCAAACCGGTCCACCCCATCCCGGAAGACAGAGACACGTGTCCGGCGACGTGCACGTGCCGTTCTGGCAGGGATCCGTACAGATGGGAATCGAACAATCACCGCCCTCCCAGCCTGAAGCGCACTGACAAGTATTCGGGGCCGTGCAGGTTCCACCGTTCTGGCAGGGCATCTCGCAGATCGGAATCGAACAATCCGAGCCGTCCCAGCCCGCATCACAAATGCACGAGCCCGACTCGCAAATGCCGTGGCCGGAACATCCATTGGTGCATCCGGAAACATCGGGCGAAGGTCCCAGCGTTGTGGCGGGGATGGTGTCCGGCCCCTGCGTCGGCCTGTAGTGCTTGATGGTAGCCACCACCGATTCGGGTGGTGTGTTGGCGTCGAAGCGGAAGTTGTAGGTCGTGCCCCAGCGCAGCGCATTTGAGTTGTCATAGTGACCGACGACCTGCATGTCCCAGGACAGCGTGCCGGCGCCGTCCGTAGCAGGCCAATCCGTGCCGTCGTAATTGCCGCCACCGCCCGTGGCAAGATCTCCATCTCCGCTGTGGTAGTCGACGTCATGGAATCCCATGCCGGACACGACCACCTTGTCCGGCACCGGCACTTCGAACCCTCTGGCGGCCAATTGCGAGTTCATATTGTGCAGGGCATATTCGTAGTGCCAGGTCCCATCGCCATTGTCGGTCACTCGATACGCCAGGTGGAAGCGACCGCCCTGCTCGTCCTCGATCGGCGTGACCACGACTTCCGGATCGTTTTCCTGCCATGCCCCAAGCACGATTTGCTCCATGCGTAACACGTCAATTCTGAGGATGTCCCCCGTGAATTCGGACCCGGCCGGCATCGCTACCGGAATCCAGGAGGCATTGTTGTGGCGTAAGGAGATCGGTTCGTCGTGCGTGACGTACTGAACTTCGAAGAAGTAAGCCGCTCCTGGGATGTCCAGATCACTCGTGTGTACCTGCAACCGGCCGGCAATGGTCTCATTCCCCGATGGCGTTGGTTGCGGATGCGTGTGCGTTCCAGGTCCGTCGGGCTCGGACAATGCACCCAGCGGATCGATGGTACCGCGCGGACCGAGGTTTGTCACACCGTTACGCGCTGCCGTATAGGTATCCGCACATCCGATGCCCAACGTCGAGCAATTGGTCGCTTGACAGTTGCCACAGGTGTACTCGCTCAGTGCGCAGAAACCATGTTTCAGCCAGCTCATTCCGATCATTTCGAACCGTTTGCCGTTCGGCGATAAGCGGTAGAGTTGCTGGGCGATGAGCGGGTGGCGGTTCTCGCTGCCTTCCTCGTTTCCGTTGTGATACCAATCGGCAGGTTCGTTTCCGAGATTGCAGGACGTGGTGGCGCCTGCAAATGCCGCGATATCGCCGTCGACGCCGTACTCCTTAAAATCGTGCAAACCCGCTCCGGATATCCCGATCCGGCTGACGGCGATATCAACCGTTCCCGGCGGAAGTTCGGCGCACGGTTGCCCCGGCTCGATGCACGCCTCGCTGCACGAGGCGCCCGGCACGAATTCGTTCGGACCGGCGCAATACTCGTCCCACTCCACGTCGCAGCAGAAAGGATCCAGATCACAGACGGCGTTGCAGCACTCCGTGTCGTCGCAGCCAGGCGTGCCGTTCGCCTCGCTGCACGGGCCTGCGTCGGGACCGCAAGCGGGATTGCCGCCGGACGCGAAACGGGCGGCCTCCGAATCGTCCGCCAAGGGCAAGAAAGCTGCTTCAAATTCGCCCCCGCTGCTTTCTGGCAGCGTAGCAAACTCCGTGTAACCATTTGATGGCACAACGGATGACCGAGCCTCTTCAGACTGCTGGGCGATCACCGCCGCGGCCAGAACGCACATCGCAGGCGTCAGAATGAACATAATCCGTGACAGCTCCGGCACTGGGTCGGCCTCCTTCGAAGCAGAGATGAACGATGTGACACCAACCGGCGCATGGACCCGATCGGTCGCACGGCCTGTTGAAAGAAACAAATCACAGCCAAGCTAATTTGGCCCACTATGCGACTCTCCAGATTATATCGAGTGGACCGATACTATTGCAAGACAACTTGTTGTCTCAGTCCGAGATTGGATTGCCACAGCCCAAAAACGTCGATTCTCACAGCACATAAACGGACGCTGCCGCGCATCTCATGCGGGCGCAGGTTCCGAGCATCTGAGTGTACCTTGGGGCGCCGCGTGTACTCAGTGAAGCTGGACGACGACCCGGCTCTGCTGAAGTAGCCGCCCGGACGTCCGTCCGCGAAGACGACGCCCGCGGCGAGAATACGCGTACCCGGGCCATCGAAGATTAGAAAACTCCAACATATGATCGCCCTCCGCGGCCTGCTTAGCCGCTTCAAGCGAGGTTGCGAAGCTGATACGCGGTATCCAGTTTCTTGGGGCGCTGGGGTCATGTCCCCGCAATAATTCGGATCTTGACGCGAGTCGGCGCTCTTTGCTAAAATAATTGTGTGAGGTGTCCCTCGTGCTGGGCGGGTCTCAAATAACGGGCGAGGCCGGCTGGTACTGAGTTCCTCACCGCGGGGCAGTGAAGCTTGCACCGCGTCGTGTCGTCGATGACGGTAGGCGACGGGGCCAGGGTCCGATCGGCTTTTGCCGATAAGCTGGCCGGATAGGTATGCCCGATTGAGAAGGAGGTGATCCAGTGGAAATTGGTAATTGTACGAGGTGGCTGTTTTAGTACAGCGAACGTGGTTGCAACTAGAGCAGCCCCCGAAAAACATATGGCCCGCCAGTGCGGACTCGCATTGGCGGGTCGCTTTTTTGCGCCAGTGACAATCCATCACAACTCCCTCGAGACCCATCCTCGCCCTATTGCTCAACGAGCCGCAGGCGGAATGAAATCCCGACTTGTCGGGAGCCTGCGCGATCTCGCCACAACCAATCGGTCGTACCCAGCCTATGACCCTTACTCCAACCATTGCCCGATCGCCAACACAATCCGCCACGCTCCCAGCGCCCCGACGATACCAACGACCACCACTCCCATCAGGTTCGCCATGACACCGTTGGCATGAGCGCCCAGCAGGTTCGTGCGATTGACGACCACCAACAGGAACACCGCCACCACCGGAAGAATGAGCCCGTTCGCCGCTTGGGCGAACAAGATCGTAGCCACAGGGCTTCCACCCGCTCCGCTAATTGCGAAGGCGGTTCCCGCCACGATCACCGACGCCCAAACAGCCCGGAATCGCCACGACTGACGGTCCTGCTGCCAGCCGAACGCCCCCGCCGTCGCATAGGCCGCCGCCAGAGGCGCCATGATCGTGCTGGTCAGACCCGCCGCGAACAGGCCCACCGCGAAGAACCACTTCGCCGATCGGCCCAACAGCGGCTGCAACTGTTCCGCCATCGCAGCGGCAGATCCAATGTCCGTTCCCAACTTGAAGCACGCCGCGGCGCTCAGCGCAATCGCCAGCGTGATCACACCGCCGAGCGCAATCGAGATGCACGTGTCGAAGCGCGACTGCCGCAGCGCCTCCGCGATCGGCAGATCCGCCGACCACTTCTCGCGTACCATGCTGGCGTGCAGGAACAAGTTGTACGGCACCACGGTGGTGCCGATCAGCGCGATGACGGTCACCAGCGAACCGGCTGGCACGCTGGGCACGAACATCCCCCGGAAAATGGCAGCAACGTCCGGACGGACAATCACCGCCGTCGCCACAAACACCAAACTCATCAATAGTACGAGCGCGATCAAGATCTTCTCGAGCACGCGGTACGCCCCAAACAGCAGCAATCCCGCGCCCGCAGTTCCAATGACGCCCGCCCAGATCGTCGGCCGAATGCCCGTGATAATCTCCAGGCCGGCCGCCGCGCCGATGATGTTGCCCGCCTCGTACGCCGCATTGCCGAAGCCGATAGCCCCCACCACCAGCGCCACGCAGCACCACCGCAGCCAAGGCTTCGTGAAGGTCGAGCGCAGCGCTTCGCCGAGCCCCGCACGGGTCACAAGCCCCAACCGGGCCGACATTTCCTGCAATACGATTGTCGCCAGCACCGAGAACAGCAACGCCCACAGCAACGCGTACCCGAACCGAGCCCCCGCCACGCTCGCCGTCGTCACTGTGCCCGGCCCCACAAACGCCGCCGTCACCAGCAACCCAGGCCCCAGCGTCTTGCGCAACTTCACCATGAGCACATCCTACACGGTTCCATCGTCTCCGAACTCTGCCTCAATTGTGGCAAAACAGACCTTTACCATCTGCACCCCATTGCTTTAGATGCGAGTTGGGTTCGTTTGGTAATACAATGTTGTCCCAACGACTTACGGTTTCGGACCGATGCCTCGCGCAGCTTTTCACACCCTTCGGCAGTTCTGCGGAGCGCTCCTGCGAGCAGGGCGACGAGGCCGAGCGTCCAAGGAGATGACAGACCGTGGACAATGCTCCCAGATCGCTCTTGACACGCCGAATTGACCATTCCCTGCTTTCCGCCTATTGCCTACCGTCTACTACCTACTGAGACAACTTGTCACCCGATCGCCACATCTCGCTGTGGTTATAGATCAAGGGGACTGCCGGAGAGAACTTCTCTCCTGGTGAGCAACCAAGGGTCGCCGAGACGGGATTCTCCTATGTGGTTAGAGTGCAGTCGCGCCTGGGTGGCTGCTGGCTGGGAATTGTCAGCCACGCCAAACACATACGGATTGTCGGCACAGCGATCTGCGGTGGTTCTCCACGCTTCACGAACGACGCTTCACGCGCTTCCCATGCCCGCCGCCGCCGGGAGTTTGCACGCTGAGCACGTCGCCTGCCTTCAATTCCAATTGCACCTTACCGGCGAGCGCGCGGCGTCTGCCGTCGCGCATCAGCGTGTTCTTGCCCACGCAGCCGGGTTCGCCGCCGAGCAAGCCGTAGGGCGCGTGCTCGCGGCGATCGCACAGCAGCGTGCCCGTCACGTCGCACAACATACGGATATCTCGCCGCAGGCCGTTTCCCCCGCGAAAGCGACCCTTGCCGCCGGTGCCGGGAACGATCTCGTAGCGCTCAACGCGCATGGGATAGCTGAACTCCAGCGCTTCGATCGGCGTGTTCAGCGTGTTGGTCATGTGGACCTGCACGGCGTCAACACCGTCCGCGCCCGGCCGGGCGCCCATTCCGCCGGCGATGGTTTCATAATACGCGAACCCCGGCGCGCCGGGGGTCGCTGGGTTCACGCCGCCGAGTGTCAGGTTGTTCATCGTGCCCTGCGATGCCGCCGGAACCACATCCGGCACGGCCTGGGCCAGCGCGCCGAACACGACATCCACGATCCGCTGCGACGTTTCCAAATTGCCGCAGGCCACCGCATGCGGCGGCCGGGCGTTGACGATCGTGCCCTCGGGTGCGATCACCGTAATCGGAGCGAAACATCCGGCGTTCAGCGGCGGATCAGTGTGATCCCCGCTGGTCGTCACCAGCAAACACAAAAAGCAATAGTAAACAGCCGAACACGTGATGGCCTCAACGGCGTTGAGGTTGCCGGCGCAGGCCGGAGCGCTGCCGGTGAAGTCGACTTTGACCCTCCGGCCTCGGATGGTCAGGCGAACGCGTATCTTGATCGGCCCGGAGCCCAGGCCGTCGTCGTCGAGAACGTCCTCGAAGCTGTACGCGCCGTTCGGAATGTTGGCGATGAGCGCGCCCATCAGTCGTGCGCCGTAATCGATCAACTGCGTCATTTGCTTTTGCAAGGGCGAAGCACCGTAACGATCGACGACTTCGACGATCCGACCGGCGCCAACGTCGTGGGCCGCCAGTTGGGCGCGCAGGTCGCCCGCGCGTTCAACTGGGGTGCGGCTGTTCGAGCGAAGTATGTCCACAACCGCCTGATTGAGTCGCCCTGCTTCGCGCAGCATGACCGGCGGCAGGCGCAACCCTTCCTGATAGATCTCGCGCGACAGCGGCAGCGAGCCGGGCGTCATGCCGCCCACGTCGGCGTGGTGGGCACGGCTGGCGAGGTAAGCGACGGGGCGCTGACGCGATGGCGCGGGTTCCGAACGGTGCGATCGCGCGGGCTGAAGCCCGCGGCTCCTTGTACTCTTGCTTCCCGGCGCGAAGACGGGGGTGACGATGGTGAGGTCCGGCAGGTGGGTGCCGCCGGCGTAGGGATCGTTCAAAAGAACGGCATCGCCCTCGCCGAGTTGCCTGAAGGCCTCGAGTGCCGCCCGCACTGACGCCGGCATGGCCCCCAGATGCACGGGAATATGGGCCGCCTGCGCGACCAATCGGCCGTCACCATCGAACACGGCGCACGAGCAGTCACGACGCTCCTTGATGTTCGACGAGTAAGCGGAGCGAATCAAGCTGGCGCCCATTTCCTCGGCGATGCTGGTAAGCAGGTTACCGAAAAAGGCGAGGTCAGCGGGATTGGGCCGTAGAGTTTTCGTCTTTTGAGATGCTTGAGCTTTTGCCATGGGTCAATCTGCTAAACGACCAAGTCACTTTACACGATGCAGCCGTGTCTGTGCGTTTCCTCCGGTTCATCGAGTCTTGCGATATTCCAACAGCACATTTCCCCACCGATCGATCGTTCCGCGCCATTCTTTTGGTATCCACGTGGTCGCAAACGGCTCGACAACGAGCGCGGGCCCTGTGAGTCGGTTGCCGGCGCGCAGTTTCTCACGGTCGTAGAGCGTCATGCGGCTGCGCTTTGCGCAAATCGCACGGCGCGCGTCTGCTGCGCCGCGCGGAATCGCTTGCGGCGCCGGCTTGCGCATCGTTCCCGTGGCGCGCACGCGCACAGTCACGACTTCAACAACCGCGTTCATGTCGGAGTGGCCGTATCGGCGAGCGTGATCCGCGTGAAATCGCTCGACGGCAGCCCTCAGCTTCCCCGCATGTGGAACGTTTAGTTCAAACGCCTGTCCGGCATACCGCAAATCGAGCGAACGGGAGAGCACGAGTTTCGCGCCTCGTGGCGCTTCTCTGCCCATTTCGCGGCGGGCTTGCCCTTCGAGTTCTCGCACGACGCGCCGGATCCGCGGCTGCGGATCCGCGCCGCCGCTGAGCATGACGGTGCGAGAATAGTCCTTGACTACATCGCAGACCAGCCCGCCCCATGCGGACAGCACACCAGGATTGAACGGAATCAACACGCGCGGAATGTGCAGCGCGGCGGCCAGTTCGCAGGCGTGCAGCCCGCCGGCCCCGCCGAACGACACCAACGTGAACTCGCGAGGATCATGGCCGCGTTCAATCGAGATGAGGCGCAGGGCACGCTCCATGTTGGCGCCCACGATGCGGATGATCGATCGAGCGGCTGCCGGAACACTTGTGCCGAGCTTGCGCGCCAGTTGCCGCATCGCTCTTTCGGCCCGCGGCGCGTCCAGTTTGATCTTGCCGCCGAGAAAACGATCCGGCTTGATGCGGCCGAGGATCAAATTGGCATCGGTCACGGTGACGTCATCGCCGACCCCATAGCAGGCCGGCCCGGGTCGGGCGCCGGCGCTTCGCGGGCCGACGTGTAACGCACCGCCGGCGTCCAGGTGCGCGATCGATCCGCCGCCGGCGCCGACCGTGTGGATATCCAGCATCGGCACGCGTACCGGACAGCCGGCCACGCTGCCTTCGGTGGTCACGGCGCCGGCGCCCGCGCCGGCGTCCGCGGAGCGGGACGAACCGGCTGTGCCGGCGGTTGAACCCGCTGCGCAGGCGCCGGCGATCAGCGAAACATCCGTCGAGGTGCCGCCCATATCGAATGTAATGACCTTCGCGGCCTCGCCCCGCCGCCCGGCCAGCGCCAAGCGGGCCACGGACAGAGCCCCGATCACGCCCGCCGCTGGACCGGACAGCAACGTATGCACAGCCTGCTCGCCCGCCGACTTGGGCGACAGACTCCCGCCGTTGGACTGCACAATCCGCCAGCGCCGAACCCCCATCGTTCGCAGCGAACGGTCAATCCGGCGGATGTAGCCCTGCATGATCGGTGCGACGTACGCATTCACTACTGTCGTACTGGTTCGCTCGTATTCGCGGAACTCCGCGAGGAGTTCCGAAGACACGGAAACCGTCAGCCCGCGGCGGCGGGCCGCGCGTGCGATCAGCCGTTCGTGTTGCGGATGCAGGAACGAAAACAACAAACAGATCGCCACCGACTCGACGTTCTTCTCCGCCAAGCGATCGAGCACATCCTCGACTTCGCCGACTTCCAGCGGCCTGACGACTTGCTTCCCGGCGTCGATCCGCTCGGTGACTTCCAGTCTGAGGGATCGCGGCACCAGTGGCGGCGGCCGATCAGCCAGCAGGTCGTACAGCGACGGGCGGGTCTGCCGGCCGATCTCCAATACGTCGCGAAAGCCGCGCGTGGTGATCAGAGCGGTGCGGGCGCCCTTGCGTTCGAGCAGCGCGTTGGTCGCCACCGTGGCGGAAAGTGTGACGTCGAACGCACCCGTGTGAGGCTCGCCCAGGATTTCGGCGATTCCCCGCAAGACACCCTCGGAAAAATCCTGCGGCGTGGAGGGCACTTTGTGAGCGCGCAGCCGGCGCCCGTCCCACAGGAGCAGGTCGGTAAACGTACCGCCGGTGTCAACGCCGATGTGCATGAGTTCACACTGCCCGAATCGCTTGAGCGCAGCCGTCGCCAGTATACTGTCCCGGACGTAAGGGGTCACATGATGCGGGACCTCTGCCAAACGGCCAAGCCACAGTGCGCGCTGCTCCCGCCATGCAACATGACATCGCCGACGATGCGATCACGCGATTCCGCAGCACACCGCGTCCTGAGTGAGTCTTCACGTTAGTCTGGCATTGTAATTGGCGTGCTTCTATGATGTGCGCCGAATGAGCCTCATCGCCATCGAACAACTCACCAAGCGCTATGGTTCTCGACTGGGGATTGACCGCCTGGACCTGAGCGTGCCGGAGGGCACGGTTTACGGGTTCCTCGGCCCCAACGGCAGCGGCAAAACGACGACCATCCGCGTGCTTCTCGGTTTCCTCAGGCCGAGTGCGGGACGTGCCTGTGTTTTCGGGCACGATTGCTGGAGCGCGAGCCGGTTGATCAAAAGCGAGATCGGCTATGTGCCGGGCGATCTGCGACTGCACACTTGGATGACGGGCCGTACTGCGCTGCAAATCGTCGGCCAGGCGCGAGGTCGCGATCTGGCAACCAAGGGCGCCGAACTCGCTGATTATTTCGGATTGGAAATGACAGTCAAGGTGATCCGCATGTCGCGCGGGATGCGGCAAAAGCTCGGCCTCATTCTGGCACTCGTCCACGAGCCCAGGCTGCTGATTCTTGACGAACCGACCACGTCACTCGATCCGCTGGCGCAGGAACGGCTTTACGACCACATCCGCCTCATGGCGAAAAACGGGCACACCGTGTTCTTTTCCAGTCACGTGCTCAGCGAAGTCGAGGATTTGTGCGATCGCGTTGCCATTTTGCGCGACGGCCGATTGGTGACCGACGAGACGATCGATCATCTCCGCGACCGCGCCCCCCGGGCCGTCACGATTCGATGGAAGAGCGGCGACAATGCGGAACCGGCCAAGCCACCGGCGATGCTGGCCCTGCACCGGCGTGTCGGCGGAGTGTGGGAATGTGATCTCGATGGAAAGGTGACGGAGCTGATCGAGTGGCTCGCTGGCCAGCCCATCGAAGATGTCGAGATCAGCCGTCCGAATCTCGAGAGCTTGTTTCGCCAATACTACCGCGGCGGTGACGCATGAATCGCGGTGTGCTCTTGAAAACACTGCGCGAGGTCTGGCTGGCCACCCTGCTGTTCGGGCTGGGACTGTTCGTCTTCGAAGCCCTCCTGGCCTTTGTGTTTCCGACCTTTTTCGACGAAATGGCCGGCCCGTTGCTGAACTTACCCTTCTTCCGCAACATCCTGCGGGCGTTGCTGGGCGCCGAGATCGGCGATTCGCTCGGACCGAAGGTGCTCGGTTCGCTCGCCTGGGTCCACCCGATCGCGCTGGTCATCGTGGCCGGCCATGAGATCGTGTTCTGTACGCGTGTGCCGGCGGGCGAAGTGGATCGCGGCACGATGGATGTGCTGTTGGCACTGCCGGTCTCCCGGTGGGAAATGTACTTCTCAGAGACGGCCCTGTGGTTGGGCACGGGCGTGGTCGTCCTGCTTATGGGTCTGGCGGGTTGCCTGCTGGGCGGATTGATCGTGGCGCCGGAGAACCGTACGGAAATCAGTCTGCTCGTCATCATCGTCGCGAATCTGTTTTGTCTGTACCTTGCGGTCGGCGGCCTGGCGTTTCTGGTTTCAACGCTGAGCGAGCGTCGCGGCCGCGCGATCGCCGTTCTGTTTGCGCTGGTGCTTTCGTCCTATTTTCTCAACGTGCTGGCGCAGTACTGGGACTTCGCGGAGAAAATGGCCTTCCTCTCCATCCTGCACTATTACAAACCGTTCGCCATCATGCAGGACTCGACTTGGCCTGTGAAGGACATGCTCATATTGGCTGGTTGCGGCGCCGTGCTCTGGACCGCCGGCGGCATCGTCTTCGCACGACGCGATATTTGCACATCGTAGACGCGGCTGATCAGGAATCACGGCTTGAGATCTTCAGGCCTCGCTCTTCGGGCGTGCCGGGGATGATGTTATCGAGAGTGATGCCGATGATCGCCGCGACGGCCATGCCAGTGGTGCAAATAGCGATGATCACACCCGCGACGCCCTCGGGCATACTGGCTATCACAGCAGCGGAGCCGCCGTTTTGGAAGTAGTACGGCAGGCTCAGGCCCATGAACAACGAAAACCCGCCGATGAACAAGTTGCGATCGGAAGACAGGTCGGCCTTTGCGAACTGCCGCACTCCTACAGCAGCAATCAGGCCAAACAGCGCACAATAAAGCCCTCCGACAACAGGCTTAGGAATCGCGGCGGCCAGGGCGCCGAACTTGCCGAACAAGCCCAGCAGCAACAGGATCACAGCCCCGATCTGCACCACGTACCGGGAACCAACCTTGGTCAGGCCGATCAGCGCGATGTTCTCGGAATACGAGGTCGAGCTGAAGCCGCCGAGCAGGCCGGTCAGCGAGCAGCCGATTCCCTCAAAGCCGATGCCGCGTGAGATTTCCTTCGAGGTCGGCTCGCCACCGCCGGCCATTTCTTTGCACGCATGGTAATCCCCGAACGACTCGATCATCGACGCCAAGTAGCCCGCCAGAACCGCAACCACCGCGCCGGCGCTCAGCGACGGCAGACCCCAAGGCAGAATCAGCGACTTCACACGCACCCAATCAGAGCGCCCCACCGCTGAAACATCGACATGCGCGGGCTCGCCCGGTTGAAACACTCC
>JACZTW010000239.1 GCA_022573485.1 Planctomycetota bacterium | reverse complement strand
CTTGAACAGCCGGCGCGACCCGATCGAAGTGCGGCGGTTTTCAGCAGAGAAGGTCGCGGCACTGGAGACAGAACTGGCGAGGCTCAAAACCCTGATGGCAGACGATGGTCCGCGCGGAGTGAAGCCCGAGAACCCTTGATCATCGGAAACTACGTTCCGATCACAGCGGGCGCTCGCAATCTTCTTTCGTGATTCGTAATTCGTAATTCGTAATTCAATTCCCCACTGCGCCGGAGCGCCCGAGTTCGTCCGACGATAGGGCGTCATCGGTTGCTACCGCCGGCCGACCTTCCCACCTGCACAAGGCAATCGCGAGAACCAGCAACACTGCCGCCGGAACGACAATATGCCACGGCAAGTGGGCCAGGGCGTCGTCCTCGCTCGTCGGGATGCGCAGGAATCGGCCCAGGCGATCGCCGGTGGCGGGCAGGCCCAGCAACAACTGGATGCCGTTGTGCATGATGTGCGCGATCATGGCAGGGAAGACTGAGCGCGACTGCCAGCACAGGTAGGCCAGCAAGATGCCCAGCGAAACGGTCACCACAAACCGCTGAATCACATAGTGGTACACGGAGAACGTCACCGCGACGGCGATGATCGCAGGCCATTTCCTCGTCGCGGTTCGCAGCCCGTTCAGGAACAGTCCTCGGAACAACAGTTCTTCGCTGATCCCCGGCACCAGCGCCAGCAAGAAGAGTGCCGCCAAAGGAGGCAAACTGAGCAGTTGCTCGCCGGCCTCACTGCTGCTCTTGAGAACTTCTTCCGTGATGCCAAACAGCCCGTACTTCAACTGCACCATGATGAGTTCGTGCGTCAGTGCCCACGTACTCAGCCCAACGAGCACGGCGGCCAGCAAGTAACGCAGGCGAGGGACGCGCAGGCTGAAACTGTTTCGCACATCGACTTTGTAGTACATGACCACCGCGATCGGCAAGAGTGCGAAGCACAGGATCATCAGAATCTGCGTGATGACCACAGTGACGACAAAGTCGTCGGAGCGCAGGCCCAGGCCGCCCTGGATGTAGAACCACGCAGGAAACAGCAGGGCCACGTACATCAGAGCCAGCGTCGGCTTGGGATGGGTGCTTGGCCGAATCATGCGGCGGTCAAACTGCGCCCGCCACGAGCCCGAGTCGGCAAACATGACCGCCTCCTGCCCAAAGACGCGAACCGCGACCGCCACAGCGGTGAGTGCGTAAAGACAGGTCGATAGCATGACGATGAGAATCGTGCCGGCGTCGGCGTTGCCCAGCAGGAGTTCGCGGGTCAGCAGGACCATGTTGCCCACCGGCATGACCACCATAAATCCTTCGAGTTCCGTGCCCGGCATCGCGGCCAGGCCCGCCGGCACCAAGGCGCATACGATGACGGGCGTGACGTAGTTCTGAGCTTCCTTAAAAGTCCGCGCAAAGCTGCACACGGCCAGCATCAATGCGGAGAACAACACCGCCAGTGGAATCAAGAACAGCAGGATCACCGGCAGGACGCGGGCGGGGATCGTGGTCTCGGCGCCGGCGGCCAACGCTTCATTGAAGCCGCCGAACTGCAACGTCAGGCCCATGCTGCACAAGTTGAGCGCCGCTCCGGTCAAAGCCACCGACGCCACCACGAGGAACTTCCCAATGATGATCTCGACGACGGGAATCGGGCAGACCATCAGCGTCTCGAGCGTGCCGCGTTCGCGTTCGCCGGCGGTCAGGTCAATCGCGGGGTAAATCGAGCCGGTGATGGTCATCAGGATCAAAATGAGCGGCAGGATTTGCCCCAGCATCCCCCCACCGCGCTTCTCCGCGGTGGCCACGTCGATTTCATCGACCACCATGGGATTGATATACCACTCCGGCCTTCCTTCCCAATCGTTGCGTAGCTTAACAATCAACCTGCCGTGGCGATTCAGCGCCTTT
The DNA here is from genome assembly GCA_022573485.1 of Planctomycetota bacterium. Lineage (GTDB taxonomy): Bacteria > Planctomycetota > Phycisphaerae > UBA1845 > CAIVHJ01 > JACZTW01. Next base: position 4,196 of record JACZTW010000239.1, on the reverse strand, counting down.
TTCAATCGAGCACCGGCAATCGAGCTGCTGATTTCAGCCGAGTCGGCGACGACTTCCGCGTGGACTTGCTGCTGCCACTCCTGCCAATTCGGCGGCAACCGCGGTGGGTCGAACATCACACCGCAGTCGGCCACTGCGCTTGTGCGAACCCACTCTTCGAGATTCTGCGGCTCAACGACAATGATTTGAAATTTCTCGATGGCGGCACTCTCACCGATCTTCACGCCCTCTTCATCTGCCTTGGCCTGCCTCCGCGCGGCGCGCTCGGCGTCCTCCCTGAGAATGGCGGCGAGGCTCTGGGCGGCACCATGAGTCTGCACACCGATGATCAGAGGCTTCTCCTTGAGCTTGCCGACCTGCAGGCTGGCAGCCTGGATGGAACCGAGCATCAAGAGCGGGTAGAGCACGATCGGGACCACGATCATGGCGATGAGCGCCCGGCGATCGCGGAGGATGTCGAGCATCTCCTTGATGTAAAGTCTCTTGATGCGGGTGTAGTTCAGCATGGGGTCTTCAGTCTTGGGCTGCCAACAGTGTGGGTGGAGCCTGCACGAGCGTCAGGAAGACATCCGTCAGCTTGGTGCGACCTGAAAGCTCCTGCAAGTGCGACAGCGAGCCTTCAGCAATCATTTTGCCGTTGTGCAGCAGGCCCATACGCGTACACATTGCCTCTGCTTCATCCAGATAGTGTGTGGACAGCAACACTGTCTTGCCCAGGGTCCGCTCGCGGCGAATGAAATCGAGAATGATGCGGTTGGTCAGCACGTCCAGGCCGAGCGTCGGCTCGTCCATGATCAGAATCGGCGGGTCGGCCACCAGCGATCGGGCGATGCTGGTGCGTTGCTTTTGACCCGTCGAAAGCGCCCCGCAGCGCAGGTCCGCAAAGTCGCGCATCTCCAGCCAATTGATCAATTCTTCGGCGCGCGCCTCCGCACGTCCGCGCTCGATGCCGTACATCTCGCAAAAAAAGACCAGCGTCTCGCGCGGCGTGAGCCTCGCGTACAGGCCCGTGTTCGCGGTCAGGAATCCGATTTGATTCTTGACGGCCTGTGCGTCGTCAACGATGTTGTGGCCGTTGAGCAGGGCGTCGCCGGCGGTCGGGGCCATCATGCCGCTGAGCATTCGCAGGGTCGTCGTCTTGCCGGCGCCGTTGGGGCCCAGCAAGCCGTAAATCTCGCCGGCCTCGATCGAAAAGCACACGTCCGCCACAGCCCGCTTGACGCCGCCGTCCGGCTGCGGAAACTCCTTCGTCAAGTTGCGTGCGACAATCATGCCCAAGGGAAAACGCCTACGATCTATCGAATACGATGCAAGTGTTTAGGGTAAACGGCCACCGTTGCCGGCTCCATCCTCAACGCAGCCAAGAGACTGAGTATTCTATCGACTCTGCGGAGCTTGTGTTCGGCAAAAGTTGTGCGAGAATGCTCGCGGCAACGGTGATCGGAGTTTGCAGGCCGGGCACGGCACCGCTGAAAAGAACACAACCCGTTGAAGGTCTTAGTCTTGGGAGAAAGTCAATGGCGGAGAAACGAATAGAGGCGGACAGCATGGGCGAGATGACGATCCCCGGCGATGCCTATTGGGGAGCGCAGACGCAGCGCGCTGTGGAGAACTTTCCGATCAGCGGCTACCGCTTCGGGCGGCGGTTCGTTCGGGCGCTGGGTTTGATCAAGCGGGCAGCCGCGCGGGCCAATCTCAAGCTCGATCGGCTGGACGGGGAGCTTGGCAAGTTTATCGAGCAGGCCGCCGGCGAAGTGATCGAGGGCAAGTTGGACCGGCACTTCGTGCTCGATATTTTCCAGACCGGCTCGGGCACCAGCACCAACATGAACGCCAACGAAGTCATCGCCAACCGAGCGATCGAGTTGGCCGGCGGAAAGATTGGTTCGCGTGATCCAGTTCACCCCAACGACCACGTCAACAAAGGCCAATCCAGCAACGACGTCATCCCGACGGCGCTGCACGTCTCGGTGGCGGAAGCGCTGCATTACGACCTCATCCCCGCGCTGGAGTTGCTGGCCAACAAGCTGGAGATCAAGTCGAAGGCGTTTGACAAGATCGTCAAGATCGGCAGAACGCATCTCCAGGATGCCACCCCGATCCGGCTGGGGCAGGAGTTCTCAGGCTACGCGGCGCAGGCCCGCTTGAGCATTCTGCGCTGCAACAAAGCGATCCGCGCATTGCGCGAGCTGGCCATCGGCGGCACAGCCGTCGGCACGGGCATCAACACGCATCCTGATTTCGCCAAACTGGTCTGCGAAGATTTGACCAAAGAGACCGGCATCGAATTCGTCGAGGCGGCGAATCATTTTGAGGCCCAGGCATCGAAAGACGCAGTCTGCGAAGCCTCCGGGCAGCTTCGCACCATCGCGGTCAGCCTGACCAAGATCGCAAGCGACATTCGCCTGCTGGGCAGTGGGCCTCGGTGCGGGTTCGGCGAATTGAAAATCCCCGCCGTCCAGCCGGGCAGCTCGATCATGCCGGGCAAAGTCAACCCAGTGATGTGCGAAATGGTCGTCATGGTCGCGGCCCAAGTCACTGGAAACGATACAGCGGTGGCCCTCGGCTGCCGCGACGGGCATTTGGAGCTGAACGTGATGATGCCGATGATGGCTCACAATTGTCTCGAGTCGATCCGCCTGCTGGGCTCGGCCGCCCGGACGTTTGCGGAGAAATGCGTCGATGGCATCGAAGTTGACGCCGAACGGTGCAGCGAACTGGTCGAACAATCTTTGGCAATGTGTACGAGCTTGGTGCCCGAGATCGGCTACGACAAATCCGCCGCCATCGCCAAGGAGGCCTACCGTACAGGCAAAACGGTCCGGCAAGTGGCGCTTGAGCAGGGCGTGCTCGACGAAAAGAAGCTGAACGACGTACTCGATCCAACTTCAATGACCGAACCGCACTGAACAGAGTCAGATAAACCGCAGAGATCGCAGAGGACGCAGAGATGGATTGGGAAAGAGGAAAACAAGAATTATCTCTGCGATCTCTGCGATCTCCGCGGTAAAATCCGTCCGAAAAAAGGTGAAGAAACGAAAAAACGTACCGATCCGCGCTGAAGTGAACAGGGACATGAGCTTGTGGGCGGGTTACGGGGTCGCCGCGCGACGGTGTGTGGCGATCAGAGCGACAATGATCGCAATGGCATAGGACGACTGCACGCCGGCGATCTTGGCGAGAATCCAGGGATCCGGGATCGGCGGAAAGCCGCCCCATTGCTCGAGGGCCCAAATGGAGCCGGCAGTGCAAGCGGCGGCCAAGAACGTCCAGTACACGACTTGGCGATGCCAGGCGCGGGCCCGATGGGAACCCGAAAGCCCGCTCAGCGCAGCGCAGAGCAGGAAAACCCCGGCCAGGATCATCACCACCAGCCAGCTCACTGCAATCACGCCCTGAGCGTATTGCGTTCGCAGTATGGATGCTTGAAACTCCTGCTGCCGTTCACGCAAGCTCGTTCGCACAGTACGGCCGATCTTCGGATTGCGCTGCCGTTCTTGCTCAAGCAACCGCTGAGCTTCGGCGAGGGGGTCATCGACGTCGTCCATATTGGGTGGTGGATCCTCGTCAATTGGCGCCAAGGCTGGCGCTGACGATTCCTGCAATTCCATCTGAAATCCGATGTACATACTGAAATTGTTCAACAAGATACGTTCGCTGGCCAAGTCGCTTGCCCACAGGCCGCCCCAAACCCAGCCGAACAGCGCGATCAGGGAACACACACCCGCAAGCCGAGTGAGCGGCGAGGCCAGCCGCTCGGCGACCTGCACCTCTTTGAGAAGATTCTCGCTCATTGGCTGGACGTTGCTTCGGAACATGTCAGTTTGAAGGTATCCAATCGCGCGGGCCGACGCTGATGACGTGCCCGCCTTCGGTAATGGGGTATTCTTCCAGATATTCGCCGATCGATTTGCGGCTGACGGCATCGACCTCGGCCAATCGCTGCTCGACGGTGCGGGGCCCGCCGCGATAATCCACGTCGTCCAGCAATTGCCCCAATCGATAGTAAGGCGATTCGCTCTCGATGGCCAACGAAGTGCGGCGGCGGTTCTTCACGCGCTGCACTTCCTCGGGGCGCGGGCCGTCGCGGGTCAGCTTCACGGCTTCGGCCTGCATGGCATCGAACAGTTCTTCGCACTTCTCCGGGTCACACTCGCCGGCCAGTACCATCACGCCACAGTCTTCATAGTCGATCC
>JACZTW010000238.1 GCA_022573485.1 Planctomycetota bacterium | reverse complement strand
GCTTTGGTCGCCTCATTCGGACAGCAGGTCGGGCGGAAATCAGGGGCCACCGGCAAGTGATCCTTCGGGACTTCGCCGCCGGTCCAAATCACGCGCCCCCGGATGGTGCCTGCATCGGCGGAGGTCTTGACGATCTGAGCGGCCCGCGGGCCAACGGTGGTTAGATCTATAATCGCGGCGCTAAGTCGCCGAAACTCTTGCTTCGGAATGGCTTGCGCGGCAGGTTGCGGTTCATCGGAAGCGGCCGCGGGCGGCTGCACGTCGGCCGCCTCGGCATCACCGATGTCATCGGCGCCGGGCAGCCGTGACTTGTCCACCGCCGTGTAATTCGTCTGTCCAGCCTGCCAAATGAAATCCATGAGCAATTTCATTTGCGTTTCGCCGTTGTCGGTGTACACGGCTTCGAGTGGTTCGCGCAGCTCATCCGTGTAGCCCATTTCTTTCGAAAAGCCGCTTTGGCCGCCGGGGAACCATGTCGGCATGGCCGTCTCCGGCTGAATTTTGCCGGGGGCCTGCATCCACTGGCGGAACCATTCGTAGCGAATCCTCTTGTGTGCCAGCGCTAGATTGGGCGCGGTCGGCGCGGGATTCGATCCTGGCACCGCGGAGTCGCCGAGAACATGGCACGCCAGACAACCCATTTCGCCGAACAGGCGCTCGCCAAAGGCGAACCGCTCCCCGTCCATGGGGGTAAAGTCGTTGTACTCGAAGGGGTATTGAATGTCGTACAAATGCGCAAAGAATTCCGCATTGCCCAACACTTCGCGGTAGACTTCGTCGATCGCGGCTTCGTCTTTTTTGCGGAAGTCAAACTTGTACGGCTTGAGAAGTTCGTTCTCGAGGGAGTAGTCCCGCAGCAGCCCAGCGAGCGAGGCCGTGGCACCGTTGCGATGCCAGTCGTCCCGGGCGGACTCGGGATCGCCCGACTGGGCGACGTATTTATGAATCCGTTTCAAATCGTCTTTCAAATCGTTGGCCTCGTCCTTGCTCAGCGCGGCGAAGTAGTCCACCAGAATTGAAGCTTGCGCGCCGGTCAAGTTAAAGCTGGGCATGCGCACCTTCAGCCAGGGCCGCAGCTCCTCGACGTTCAAAAGGAAACTGTGGAACCACTCCGGCTGGACTTTGGCGCCCTGTCCCCGAAGCCACGGCGGACCATTGGGCACGTCGAACGCGCCGCCGTAACCCTCGCCCAGCCGCGCCAGGGCACTGTCCGCGTCGTCATCGTCCGCCGCCTCGTCATCCCCTTCGTCTTCCTCCTCTTCCTCGTCCCAGTCGTCCTCGTCGTCCTCCGATGCGGCAGAGATAAATTGGTGGATGGTGGCCACGTTGTCTTCGATGCGGTGGCAGCCGATGCAGTTCAAGTCCCGCACCAGGAACCGGCCCTCGGCGATGGGGCCGGAGAGCTCGCGAGCGTATTGAATCTTGAGCGCGTCGGCCACCCGCGCCGGACGGCGGGACAGCAGGTAGGTCACCAGCGCATCCACCTCGTGCTCTGCCAGATAGAAGTTCGGCATCTTCAACTTGGCATAGGGCGATTTTATTTTTTGGCGATCCCAAACGCGCGGATTGAGCAACTTGAGCGTAGCGAACGAGGAGTGCGTGTGTACCGAGTCGATTTCGAGGTTGCCACTGTGAGACCATTCGATCAGATCGGTGCGCTCTTTCGGGTACAGCTCCTGAAATTCATCCGTCTCCGCCAGCGTATGGTGATACGCCCCGCCGAAGAATGCGAAATCAAGCTGGTGAATGCTCTTCTCGCCCCAATCCGTCAGGTCGGTGCCCGGGCGAGGCGCCGCCTCGAAGCCGGCGATGTCGTGGCACGCGTGGCAGCCGTAGTGTGTGATCGACTTTTGGCCCACGAAGAGCATCTTCTTTGCGGTCAGGTCCATGCCCGCAAGGGCCTGCTCGTAATGTTGCGTTCGGGCGTCTTGAACGGCGCGTTCGGGATGCTTGCTGAGCGTGACGATCAGCGTGCGCGTGAGGAGGCCGTCGGCATCCGCCCTGTACTTCTCGACCGTGGCTGCGGAATTCTGCCCGGACAGGAAGTCCGCCATACCGCGATCCAGAGCGGCCACCGTAGCCTCGGAGACCTCGAAGGGGGCCGTGTCGAACGTATCGTGTTTCAGCGTCACCAGATAGGCGGCCAGGTCCACAGCCTCCTGCTCGGTGAGCCGCAGCCGCGGCATCTTCGTATAGCTGGAATAGTGCCGAGGCTCCAGTAACCAACCATAAAGCCAATCCTTCGAGACCTTAGAGCCCACGCCGGACAGGTCCGGCGCGAAGCGCGTGTACATTGGCGGGAGGTACAGCTTGTGCGGGTCCGGGTCGCGCCGATCCGCCGTCGCCAATAGCTCTTCCCGCGCCGCGCGCTCCTCAGCATCCGCACGGCGCTCCTCGGTGAAGTGCCGCACGGCGTACATGACTTGGGCATTGAGATCCATCGCGCCGAACTGCGTTTCCGCCTGCTCGTATGCTTCGTCTTCATCCGCCTCGGGATCCTCGCTCAGCCGGCGTTCGGCCAAATCATTGACGATCCACGCCTCACCGTATTCGGCGATGTTGCCGTGGCAGCCCAGGCAGCCCACATCCGCGAAGAGTTGCTGGCCGTTGGCGGGGTCGCCGTTCAGGCCCGCCGGCGCCGCTTCGGCGGCCCACGGCTCGCTCACCGTCTGGAGGTAATGCGTGATGGCCTGAACTTCCGTCCGCGTGCGCAGCACCGGATCCGGATCCCATTTGTTCTCCGAGCCGGGGCCGTTGTTTTCCTGCATGAAGAAATGCGGCATCCACGTCGCCGGGCGGAACTCCCGCGGGCTGAAGATCCAGTTGTGCATGAAGCCGTCGCTGAGTTTCGAGCTCACGTGCGTCAGGTCCGTGCCCACTTGCCGCAGGCCGTCGATGTTCTCGACGCGATGGCAATTGATGCATCCCAGTTGTGTGTACAGCTTTTTGCCCGTGCGGATCTTCTCGCCGTAGTCGCGGCCCTGGAACCGGGAGATGTCGTCGAGGGCGTCGTGGCACTTGGCGCAGCTCGCCTCGCTGTACTGCGGCGGAATCATAGGAAAATCCCAGAAGTGCTCCAGCATCGACCAAGTCATCGTCGGCACGCCGAGGTGGCGGTCGTAGTACTTCTCGGTCCACTCTTTCTTTTCAGCGTGGCTCTTGGGCGTGTGGGCCGCGAGCACGAAATCCGTTTCCGAGCCGTTGCCTTCGTGGCACACCGTGCAGCCCATCTGGTTGATCGGGTGCGGCGAATCCGTGCTCAGGAACAAGTTCAGATCGGGATGAGCCTGCAACGGCTGTTGCAGGTCGATGGTTGGCAGACCCTCGTGATCCAGATAGGCGTTGACCCCAGCCTGGAGCTGTGAGAAATAGGCCTCTCGATCTTCCCGGCTGACTTGCTCCCAGTATTCCGCGACTCGGCCTTTCAATTGATCCGGGCGCAGCCCGTAGATCACCGGCGGCTCGGGCATCGTGATCGTCGGCGCGTTTGAGGAGCCGCCCGACCGCGCCAGCGCTTCATTTAAGGCGGGAATCGCGCGTTCGAACTGCGCCGCCAGGTTCTGCTGAGAGAAGTTCTCATCGTCGATGACCACGTGGCACGTCGTGCAGCGATCGACCTTGTATCCTTCGAGGAAGTTCAGCTTGCTCTTGACGCCCATGGCCACGACCTGCTTGACTTCGTAGCGGCCCGGCGTGCCCTTCGGGGCGACGAAATCGCCGAGATGAGCATTGAAAACCCACCTGCCCAGCACCGAGCTGTACCGATCACGCTTGGTGCGCGCCGCGTCAATCTGCTTTTGGAGATCTGCCAGGGCCCGCCGCGCGGTGATGAATCCCGCCTCCTGCTTTTTTCGAGCGCGAGTCAACTCCCTGATGTCGTCGTCCACGTGCTCATTCCGCAGGCGCGTCGCAGCCAGCGCCTCTTCATCCTGTCGCAATTTCGCGGCGATCTGCCGGGCCGGTTCGCTCTCCGCGCCCTCGATTGCCGTCGCTTGCTCCAGATTGCTGCGCGTGACAATGATCCACGCATCCTTCTGCTTGAACTCCAGATTGATGTTGTATTGCTCGGCCTTCTTTTCCACCAAAAGCGTGAGCAGTCCGTCATATTCCGGATTCTGGGCGCGGTCGATGGTCTGGCGCTCTTCTTCGAGGTGGGTCCGCGCCTGCGTGAGCTGGTCCTGGAACGACTCTTGCTGTGTGACCAAATAGTTCAGTTGAGCGAGCACCGCCTGCGAATCCATATAGCCGCTCTGGTATTCTTTCCAGGGGCGCTCGTGGTCAACCCTGATCAGCCAGATCGTGCTCAAAGCCAGGATCGCCGCTGAAATCGCAAACACGAGATTCGTGCGGTACTTGTCGTAAAGGTGGTCGGTGGAGACGGGCATAATACAAACCTATGATCGATACAATTCTCTGGGGAACATCCAACGATTGATGTTTGAACAGCGAACAAAACAAGGAGCCGCAGGCTTCAGCCTGCGCGATTCCGGACACAAGCGATTCGGACACAAGACAAATTTGCCCATTTCCCCATTCACTCCGGTTTCCATTCCGGCGCATCATCCCAGATGCAGGCGTGGGAGCAAGGCCCGATCCCGGCACATTTATCGCCGGATTATAGTGACCTTCGTGAAAAAATGCACGCACTTCATCCGCTTGAGGGTGAAGGTCCCGGACCGACGCAACTTCCGGCCCAAGCGCTCGACGCCCGGCCCAGCGAACCGCTGTACCTCTCCGATCGCCGCTGGTGGCAGGCAATTGGTTGAAACACCGCTCTTCGTGGTCGTGTATGATGACCGCGCCATGCAGGCGCTCACTCGCGAACAAATCCGGGAAATCGACCGCTGCGCTATCGAAGAGTACGGCATTGCCGGTATCGTGCTGATGGAAAACGCCGGCCGAAACGCAGCCGAGTTGATTCGCGCCAATCTCAAAGAGACGGATCAACCCGCTGCCGTCTGCATCCTGTGCGGGCGCGGCAACAACGGCGGCGACGGCTTCGTCATCGCTCGCCATTTGTTCAACGCCGGACTGAAGGTCGAGATCATCCTATTCGCCGATCCAGAGAAGCTCGCCCCCGACGCCAGGGTCAACCACGACATTGCCCATAAGATGAAGATACCAATCCGCGCCTTCACAGAATCTGACGCAGCCGCCTGCGTGTCTCGCGCTCAGGTGGTCATCGATGCGCTTTTGGGCACCGGCTTTTCCGGCAAGGTTCGCCCGCCGTTGGATCGGGCGATCGAATTGATCAATTCCGCGGATCACGCACTGAAGGTCGCGATCGACGTCCCTTCCGGCCTGGACTGCAACACCGGCCAACCCGCCGCCGCCACCGTCCGCGCCGATTTAACAATTACCTTCGTCGCCCCCAAAACCGGCTTCGCAAGCGCCGCCGAATACACCGGCCAAGTCCTCACCGCTGACATCGGCGCACCGCGGACGCTATTCAACGCGCGAAACAAGAAGCGAGTTTAGGGGTTTAGGAGTTGGGGAGTTCAGGAGTTGCCGGGACCCGCACCAAACTCCAGAACGCTCAAACTCCTAAACTCCGCAATTTCTCTTCGCTGAGCGGCAGGCCAAGGAGGGACAGGGTTGTGAGGGTCCTGCGGAGCACAGCTTTTCGAAATGGGCTTACACTTGGGGTGCTCGGATCAAATCGGCAACATCTCGAAGGCGTATCGAATGACGTTCGGTGTATGCTGTTGCTGAAGTCGTCTTGCCTCCGCGACGCCTTCGTCTCCGATCATGGACATGAGTCTTGCGGCCGTCTTCTTGTGTAGATTCTTAGGCATCTGCACGGGGGTGTATTGCCCGGTTTCGCTTGCCGCGACGCGCCCCTCCGACTCTAAGGATTTCACGATCTGGTTCAAGACGAATTGTACCACTCGTTTCGCGGTGGTCTCCTCCATGCCGAATTCGACGGCCAGCGTCTTGACGATCTCTTGTTTCGTCATATCTAGCCCTCCTTAGCAATCATCAAATCGACCTCCTCGCCTTGATGTCTATCCCTCTACAAACACTCTCGTCTTCCCGCCCATCGAATATGCGTACGTCTGACGAAGGCGACGAGACCGCTGAGCGTGAATAGTACAGGCAGTA
>JACZTW010000237.1 GCA_022573485.1 Planctomycetota bacterium | reverse complement strand
GGTCGCTTTGATCGTCAGCGGGTCTCCAGGCCGGGCCTTGGCCTCGATCTGGACAGCCAGGCTGCCGGAAAGATACTGCACGGCATTGAGCATGAAGATGGGAAAGCTCAACCTCAGCGGCCAATTCGTGTTGTACATTTCGCGATTCTCATCGAACAGGCCAAACGCACAGATCAAATATCGGTTACCCCCGTGGCTGACCAAGCTCAACAGCGGCCCTTCGTAGGCGCTGATTAACGACTCGGCGTTGTCGGGCAAGATGAGCTTGCGGTAGCTTGCAAAATCGATGTTGTCCGGATTGATGTAGCGCAGGATGGGGTGGCCCTCGTCCCAATCGAAGATCGGGCTCGGCGTGAAGGCTTGCACTTTTTCGCCCATGCCGAAACCCTCGACGGCGGGCACGGATCCAAAGAAGAAATAGCTGCCAGTCGGCAGGCGGGCTGTCGTATGCACATCGAAGACCACGACGTCATAGCGCGCCCGTCCGCCTTCGGACAATTCGGCTTCCGGAGCGTTCTCGTAATCCTCCGGCGACATGATGGTCAACTGGAAAGGCCCTTCCGAGAGCGCTTCGCGAAAATGAAAGTTGCCCGGCGTGACCAAAAGAACCTTCACGTTCCGAGGCGGCTCGATAATGGCGAAGGCTTGGTTGTCGGTCGGCAAGTCGTCCTTACGAGAGAGGCGCACTTCGATCACGCCGCGATCGAAGAACTCGACTTCGTCGAAGGCCACATCTCGTAACGCTTTCGTGGCATCGTAGTCTTCTGCATCCAGCGGAGCAATCCCGGGCGCCAGCGTGATCGATTGGATGTCGCGATGCTCGCCGGCGATGAATAGTTCCACGTCCAGCGAGACTTCACCGGGGCCGAAGTTTTGGACGGTCGAAAATACCGTGAGCAGTTCCGGCCGCTCGTAGTACCTGCTGGCGGTGAGCGTGACGATGCCGACGTTGTCGTTGTTCACCGCGATGTCGCGCACGATCTGCAGAATCATGCGCTGCAGCATCAGTTCACCGGCATCTTCGATGCGACCGTCGGAGAACAAAACCGCCTGAGCCGCCGGCCCGGTCGGCACGGGCGCCGCCGGGATACCCTCGGCTTCGACGATCTGCGTCTGAGAATGCGCCTCCGCCAGTCCAATAGCCTCTTTCAAATTGCTCAGCCCGTCGCTGGGCCCGATCCTGTTGATGGCCTGTTCGAGTTTGGTGCGGTTGCCCGTAAAAGGGGCCATCATCTTGGCGCTGTCACTGAATGCGATGACCATACCGCGGTCGAATTCAGTGCCGACTTGTTCGATGGTCCGCAGGGCGGCTGCTTTGGCCCGTTCCAGACGCGTGCGGCCGTCGGGCTCGACGACGTTCATCGAGGCTGATCGGTCGATCAGCAGGATCAGCGATTTCTTGTCCGACTGCTCCTGGCGCAGCAGCGGCTGACCCAATGCCACCGCAGCGAGAAGCAGAACCAGCAATTGTAGGAACATGAGCAAGTTGCGCCGCAGCCTTTGGAACGGCGCATTCACTTGCAGATCCTGAACCGCCCGTTTCCAAAAGAACGTCGAGGAGATCGGCACTTCCTGCCGCCGCAGTTTCAGAAAATAGAGCGCCACCAACGGCGGAACCGTCAGCGCTGCAGCAATGGCAATGACTCCGGGGGTTACAAAGTTCATCTGCTGACCAATTAGGCCACTAAGGCACTAAGACACGAAGAAGAAATTAAAGGACCATTCTTTGGATTCCGTCCCTTATCAATGGCACGTTGAAGTTGATTAGGCAACCAAGTCGTTTCTTGGCCATCTTCATTTGGCTGAGCAATTGTGCTTGCCACACGGGATTCACTCGATCAACAGCCTTCAACTCACAAATTACTTTGCCCTCAACCAAGACATCGATTCGCAGTCCCTCGTCGAACCTCATGTCACCATACACAACAGGAATATCCACCTGCCGTCTGGCATCGAGGCCCTTCTTATCCAACTCGTAACAAAAACACGCCTCGTAGATTTTCTCAAGCAACCCCGGCCCCAACTCCTTATGAACCCGAAAAGCCGAATCTACAACAGCCTTACCGATCGCCTCTTCTGCATCAGTGAGTGGCTCGTGCTTCATGTTCGCCCATTTTCTCTTTTTTCTTTTCTTCTCTTCGTGTCTTCGTGCCTTAGTGGCCTAATTCCTATTTCACAAGCCCTCGACGGCGAAGGACGTTCAGCACTAATTGGTCGAAATCCACCTCCGGCGTGGCGAAGAGGTAGTTCACGCCGCGGCGGGCACAGTATTCTTTGAGCGATTGGCAGTAGGTCTGCACGTTTTGCTTGTAGCGGTTGATCAATGCGCGGGTCACGGTGACCTCCGCTAAATCATCATCTTCCACGTCCTTGAGTTTCAAATCGCCGGTCAAAGTCGGGTCCAGTTCGTCCGGCGACATGATTTGGATTACGTACAAGTCCAGTTCCCGGCTGAGCAGGAATCGCAGGCCCGACTCGAAGCCGTCCTTGTCCAGAAAGTCGCTTAACAGAATAACGATGCCGCGCTGCGGATGGCGAATCGCATAGTGCTTGCACGTATTGACCAGATTGCTGCCGCCTTCGAACTCGATCTCTTCGAGAAAATGCAACATTTGCGCCGTCGCCCGCCGGCCTCGCATGCCCTTCATTTCATATTGCAAGTGGTCGCTGAAGGCATACAGGCTGACGCGGTCATAGTTGCACAGCCCAATGTAAGCCAACGCCGCCGCGATGCGTTTGGCGTACAGCCCCTTGGTGACCGGCTTGCCCCAGTCCATGCTCTTGGATATGTCGAAGAGCACACTGACGTGCAAGTCTTCCTCTTCGAGGAAGAGTTTCAGGAACAGCTTGTCCAGCCGCGCGTAGACATTCCAATCGAGGAACCGCAAGTCGTCGCCGGGCACATAGTTACGATAATCCGCAAACTCGACCGACTCACCGCGCCGCTTACTGCGACGCTCGCCCTTCATCGACCCGCGAAAGATCTTCCGCGTTAAGAGCTCAAGCTGTTCGAGCTTGGCCATCAACTGCGGATCGAGCAATGTTTGTTCTGTGGTCTGCGCCATTTCATGTAGGGTGAGCATCGCCCACCATTCGCCTCTTATACATTCTGACGAAGATGGGTGGGCAATGCCCACCCTACAATGCGACGCGCTCCCCTTTGGGTCGCCGCTAAACGAGGAACGAGCGCGCGATCACATTGGAGAATCGCCGCAATCCGCATTTCCGCTGACCCGTCGCTTGCGCTCTGGGCTCTGATTTCAATCCGCATTCCGCAATCCGCAATCCGCAATTCCTTCACGCTGCGGCCTCGCTCATGGTCGGCGTGGCTTTGAGGATTTCGCCGAGCACGTCGTCTACGTCGATGCCCTCGGCCTGGCCTTCGAAGTTCAGCAGTGTGCGGTGGCGCACGCAGGGCAGGTAGACTTTCTCGACGTCGGAGAAGCTCACGCTGTATCTGCCGTCGAGCAGGGCTTGCACCTTGGCGCCGAGCGTCACAGCCTGGGCGCCGCGCGGGCTGGATCCCCAGCGGACGTACTTGTTCGTCACTTCGACGGCGTACTGGCCACCGGGATGGGTGGCCAGCGTCGCTCGGATGATGTAATCCTGCACGTGCGGGGCGACGATGATCCGCTTGATCAAGTGCTGGGCCTTGACGATTTCTTCCCCGCTCATCACACCCTTGATATCCGGCTTGTAGCCGGTGGTCGTGCGGTTGAGGATCTCCGCCAACTCGTCTTTGTTCGAGTACCGCACCACCAGCTTGTAGAAGAAACGGTCCATTTGCGCTTCGGGCAGCGGATAGGTGCCCTCCTGCTCGATCGGATTCTGGGTGGCCATCACGAAGAACGGCTCTTTCAGTTTGTAGGTGGTGTCGCCGACCGTGACGCTGTGCTCCTGCATGGCCTCGAGCATGGCCGACTGCGTCTTGGGCGTGGCCCGGTTGATTTCGTCCGCCAGAACCAACTGCGCGAAGATCGGGCCTCGTTGGAATTTGAACTCGCGCGCGCCGGTGGTTTTGTCTTCGACGATCATCTTGGTGCCGATGATGTCCGCCGGCATGAGGTCGGGCGTAAACTGGATGCGGCTGAAGTCGAGGCTCAGCGCCTCGCTCAGCGTGCGGATCAAATACGTCTTGCCCAGCCCCGGCACGCCCTCGATCAGCGCGTGCCCGCTGACGAACAGGCAGGTCAACACGCCTTCGATGATGTCCTTGTGCCCGACGATGGCCTTCTCTACTTCGCTGCGAACGTCGTCGAACTTCTTGCGAAACTCCTTGGTGAGTTTCTCAACCGCTGGATCAATCTTCGTAGCCATGCATTGCTCCCATTCAACAGATTCTCAAAACACGTGCTCCGTACTTTTCTTCCCAATTCTCCCGTAGCGGTCAGCGTCTCTGCCGATGTTGGGCGTCCCTGAGCCGGGCCCTTCAGGGTCCGGACGATCCGTAGGCCGCCGCGACAGCGGTCCGTGGCCTGAAGGCCACGGCTCAGAATGGACCCGCCCCTCCCCTACTCCTCTGCTTTTTCTCTTTTCTCTTTTCTCTTTTCTCTTTTCCATTCTCCCTCTTCCCTGTTCCCTATTCCCTGTCTTTCTTGTCATCCATTTCGTCCCGCGCGCGTTTGCGGGCCGCGAGCAAGCGCGAAGTGAAGTCGTCGGCAATTTTGGGCGGCTTTTTGGTCGCGGGTTTGTCCTGCGGCTGTCCCGCCTGCTCAGCCTGTCCGGCGGCGGCATCGCCCAGGCCGTCGCGGATGTCGCCGACTTTCTCCTTGGCTTGTTCGTCACCGACATCGAACCGGGCGCCGCGGTCCGCCGCGCGGTCGTCGCCGCTCCGCTTCAGCTTCTGGATTTTCTGCCCCGCACCCTCAGCCGTGCGGCCTTCCTGTATGCGCTCGCGCGTGTCCTTGAGCTTGGTCAAGGCGCCGGCACTCGCTTCGCCCGCCCCGCCGAGCGCCACCACCGAATGCGTGAAGAACTCGATCGAAGGCATGATCGCGCGAAAGCGAATCGTCCATCCAACAATCTCGCCCACCAGGAGCACCAGAACAATGCCCCACAGGCGATAGAATCCGGGCCAGTCGGCAATGCCGAAGCCGAACAGCAGCACGACATCGAGCACGACTTCGACGAAGATCGAGACGGCCACGGTCGATGCCAGCCGGCGAAAGGCCACGTCCATCAGGAACAGCGGCAGCAGCAACCACGCCAGCACCCACTCCCAGGCGGGCTGGTGCGACCGGGTAGGCGGCAGGTCATGCCGAAAGACCCCGTCCTGCTCCGGCTCGAAGCCCAGCTCCTTGCCGCCGGAGATATCCGTGATCTTCTCCAGCATCACGTCGTTGGCGCTCAACTCCTTGTATTCCGGCGAGTAAGGGACGGACAATCCAGTATGGGCGATCAACGAAACTTCATCACCTTCGGTCATGAACAAGCTGGCCACGAATTGGCCGGTCTGATTCACAGGAAACTTGGCTTCATACTGGCCTGGGCCTGTTTGGACGAGTTTGATTATCTCGACATCCATTCCAACCGGCTTGACCACCCTGGCTTGAAGGTCGAGGAAGTTTATGTAGTTGGAATTCTCGTCCAGGGCGTTGACGATGATGCGGCCCTGGTTGCCTTCGAGCTTGGTAGCCACGTCGAAGTTGCCCTGCTTGCCGGGGTTCATGGTCCAAGTCACGATCTGGGCCCACAGCTTGCCGAAGCTGGCCCAGTCGGTCCATTCCTGACCCCAATGCGACCAATACCCGCTCGTGAACGCGACCGTTCTGCCCAGCCCGATCTGCCAGTGGGCCAGCACTGGATCGTCGCCGTCGCTGGTCTTGCGGATCAGCGGCATTTCGATCATGCCGTCCGGCTTGGGTGAGGTCATTACCAAACCGCCCAGCGGCGGAATGTCCGCCTGCGTGCCGAAACCGACCCATAGATCGGACATGGCATAGTTCAGTTGCGGTGTGAACGGCTTTTCCATGATCAAGGGCCGGCGAATGACCTTCGATTCCTTGACGAAAATCTGCGGCAGCTTCTTTGGATTCCGCACGCCGTAGAACCGGCCGCCAGTGTCCTTGGCGATTTTCCGCAGTGGGGCTTCCTGCACGTGTGCGCCGTAGCCGATGGCCA
>JACZTW010000236.1 GCA_022573485.1 Planctomycetota bacterium | reverse complement strand
CTTGACTGATGCGGAGTGCGGGATTGCCATGCCACCGATCCCACCCTCGGTGTGCAACAATAACAATGTCGTCCTCCGAATCTGGTTCGACGACACGCAGGGCAACGGCATCCAGCAACTCTCGCCGGATCAGCCGCTGACCAGTGCACCTTACGCAATGGCCGCCGCGACCAGTCCCCCGATCGGCTCGATCATCGCCTGGCATCGAAATGTCAAGGATCCGGCTGGCGGTGCGAATCCACTGCCCCTTCCTGATGGATGGATCCAGTGCGATGGACAGATATTGAGCGATGCGCAGAGCCCGCTCAATGGGGTGATTCTTCCGGATCTCAACGCAGCCCTTCCTGGGGGAAAAAGACGATTCTTGAGAGGGACGTCCGCTGTGAGCGGAGACATGGAGGCAGACGAATTCAAAGCCCATAGGCACAAATATCAGGAAAGGCTTTCAGATGGCAATAGTAATTTGGTTGTCACGCCACGCCTGACTGATCGTACGAACGGCGATTTTGGGGGCGGCCCCTTCTTCACAGATTTGGCCGGGGGGGCCAGCGAAACCAGGCCCGTAAACATGTCTGTCGTCTGGATCATGCGCGTGAAGTAGCCCTATGAGGTTGACTAGGCAGCATGCCCAAGACGGAGGCGCAGGCGCGTGCATGGATCAAGGAGTTCGAACGTTAACGACTCGCAGCAAGGAGCGGAGCTATGAAACGATATACATTTCTATTGGCCTTTTGTTTTGCGATCCAATCGGCCCACGCGGGGTTGTCCAGCGTGAGCTATAACATCGCCCCGCTCGACGTGAATGGAGGCGGCACGTCCTCCGTGGGCGGTGCCTATGCCTTGACTGCCTCGACTGCCCAGTCTGGAGGCGTAGGCATTGTCGGTGCCGGCCCGTACCGAGCTGCCAACGGCTTCTGGTTCGCCGAAGCGCCATTCGTCGATAGTGACGGGGACGGCGTGGCCGATCAGGACGACCAGTGCCCCGGCTTCGACGACAACCTTGACGCTGACACCGACGGCGTCCCGGATGATTGCGACAACTGCGCGTTCACGCCGAATGCGGCGCAGATTGACACGGACGGTGACTTGGCAGGCGACCTCTGTGATGCTTGCCCGGCCGATCCACTCGATGACTGCAACCAACAGGGATCGACGGCGGAAGAGATTCTGGCTGACGAGGGCGGCACGGTGGAGACTCCTGATGGCGGCCTGACGATCGACGTCGATCCCGGAGACCTCTCCGGCGATGAGACGATCTCGGTCACCGAGACCATTCCCCAGGATCCGGAGGTGGATCTCCTGCTGGGGCCCAACTCAGGCCTGGGCCAGGCGGTTGCGGTTTACGATCTGGAACCCGACGGGCTCGTGTTCGACAGCCCCGTGACCCTGACAGTTGTTGCTGATGTCACGGGCCTCAACCCGAATCAGCGTAATCGGCTGAAGATATACATCTTCAGCGACACGGACGGCGACGGGGTTGCGGACGCCTTTGGCGAAGTTTCAGGCACGGTCTGCAGCATACAGGACGGACCGCCGGACATTGCCACATGCACTGTGGAGCTGAGCCACTTCTCGACCTATGCGCTCTTGGCTCCGTTGGACACCGATGATGACGGAGTACCGGATGCCTTCGGGTCGGAGGCGGACAACTGCCTGCAACTGGCAAATCCGGACCAGACTGACACCGATGGCGACGGCCTGGGGGACGCCTGCGACCCGGACGATGACAATGACACGGTCCCGGACGAAGTGGACGCCGATCCGTTGAATGCGTTCGTCTGCGCCGACGCCGACAATGACGGCTGCGATGATTGCAGCTCAGGTATCGACGATCCCGCCAACGACGGCACCGACACCGACGGCGACGGAATTTGCAACGTAGGTGATCCGGACGACGATGCCGACGGGGTACTCGATGCGAGCGACCTCGATCCGCTCAATCCGTTTGTGTGCCGCGATTCCGACGGGGACGGATGCGATGACTGCAATTCAGGCATCGACGACCTAGCCAATGACGGTGTCGATGCCGATGGCGATGGCTTGTGCGACATCGGCGACACGGACGACGACAACGACGGCGTGCCGGATAGTCAGGATGCGTCACCGTTTGACCCCTACGCATGCCGTGACGCTGATGCCGACGGCTGCGACGATTGCGTGTCCGGCACGGACGCCCCCGGCAACGATGGGGCCGACTTTGACGGGGATGGCCTGTGCGACGCCGGCGACCTGGATGATGACAACGACGGGCTGCCGGACGCGGACGAGGCCACCTTCGAGACCGATCCGCTCAATCCGGACACGGATGGCGACGGGCTTCTCGACGGCACGGAAGTTGACTCGGCCATGGGCAGCGGTTGTCCCAGTCCGACCAACGCGGATTCCGACGGCGACACGCTCACCGATGGGGATGAGACCGTTGGCGGCACGAACCCGTGCCTGACCGACAGCGACGGCGACGGAGTTCCTGACAATGAGGATCCCCTGCCGACCGAACCAGGCGTGACGAGCGGTTTTCTGGAGGACTCATCGCGCGAACTGGGTACGACCGCGATTCCGGCGCTGGAGTTGAGCCTGTTCAGCGGAAAGAACAATAACGCCAACAAAGGACGCCGTGGCGCGCAGGCCAACCGTGCGACAGAGGCCGGCAACCTGATTGCCGCGGGTGACTTTCAGGGCGCGATCGACAAGCTGGACAGCCTGCTCAAGAAGATCGACGGCGAACCCTCGCCGCCGGACTGGATGGAGGACTCGCCCGAGAAGACGGCGCTAGCTGAGGACGTCGGCCTGTTGATCTCGCTGCTGGAGTTGCAACTGTAGGCGCGAGCGAGACGCGTGCTGCTTGGCTGTGCGTCTTGTTCGGGAGTGATGGACGAACATCTTGGTGGAGCGGCCGGCGCACGGGGCCGGTCTGCTCCGCCTATGTCCCGTGCCTACACCGCACCGCCAGCTACACTTCTTGTTGCTTGTCACCCAAATCGCATGAATTGTCATTTCCAGCCATCCCGTTGCCGTTCTTGCGCTGACGAAACCTGACCTGCCGCGCAGATTCCTCGGTTACGAAAGGCTCGATCATCGTGCGTACATCACCGGAGTCATCTGAATCGCCCTTCCAGATGCGCCGCAGCGCGTGCGGATCGAGCGACGAAACAGCGGGCCACGCTTCGCCGGCGCGAAGACACCGATCAAGCTCGGCGTACTCTTCGGGTTCGGCGCTCTTACGCGGAAGGACAATCTTGACTTGCTCTGTTACGCGGGCCTCCCGGCTGCTGCCGACGACCGTTGTCACGCCCTCGCGGTTTGCATACGCCACCAAGGCATCGACTACCTGTTCCCGCTGCTCGTCTAGCGAGGTAATCTTGCCCTTTAGCTCGTTGATCTCGCCCGTTAGCGCCGTGTGACAATCGACCAGAGCCACACCCGGTTCGCCCAAGAAACGGTTGGTGGGCAGTGCCTCTGTCTTGAACAAGTGCTTGCGAGCGGGGCATGTTTGTTGGAACGGACACCAGTCGCACAGAGCGGACTCGGTTACCTGGAAATCCGCCTCATCTCGGCGTGATTCGATATCGTCTATTAGGCAGATCGTGTTCGCCTTGAGTCGATCCAAGTCGGCTGGCGACCTCGTTGACTTGATTGTCCTGCCATGTCGCAGGAAATGCCAGACCAGCTCGGCTTCGCTCGCATCGGGCCAAGTCTGTTGAACGCCGATCTGGTAAAGCGCAAGCTGGCGGTCCTGATCCTTCTCCGCCTGCGCCGGAAGCGTTTTGTTCGTCTTGTAGTCGTGGATTTCAATTGTCCCATCCGACTGTTGGGCGAGACGATCAATGTAACCTTGAAGTTTGTATTTGCCCGATCCATCAAGATCGATCACCACCCGATGCTCAAGTGCCAGCGTAGCCGATTGATCGAACGGCGCGTATTGCGCGTAGTACCGTCGCAGGCATTCCTCGCCGACGCGGCGATAAT
This sequence comes from Planctomycetota bacterium, assembly GCA_022573485.1. Taxonomy (GTDB): domain Bacteria; phylum Planctomycetota; class Phycisphaerae; order UBA1845; family CAIVHJ01; genus JACZTW01. The sequence goes on along the minus strand of JACZTW010000236.1, from coordinate 2,155 downwards.
CATCCGAAGAATACTCGGTACTGACAATGCGGATGCCCTCGTGAAGACGCTCCCGCCAATCGGTGTAGAAGTGTTCGACGACCTGCTCAATGGACAGCAGCTTGCCGCACATACAATCACGATACAGTTTCTCAGGCGCATCATGCACGCGGGAACCGAGGAACGCTTCGATCGTCTGCTCTTTTTCGACTTTCAACCTAGCAACATATTGGTAGTAATACCGCCGAGGGCATTGCTCGAAGTTTGACAAACGTGAATGCGAATAGATTGCCATTTGTTCTCTCCCTATATCTGTGGCGATTGGCTGATCGTCTCCAACATCAGTAGAACGATTCCACTGGAGGCGCCTCCTTGGGCGCGCCCATTTATCAATCTGCCCTCCCATAGATCACTCGCCTCGGCTCGGCCTCCTGAACACTCTGTTCAAGAACACGGCCTAGCTCGATACATTCGTCCCAATCGACCCTGACAATCTCGCGGCAAATCATGCAAACGAAGGCCAGCCGAAAACACAATGGGTCGGTGGCTTCGACGATGTGGTGTTCCTCGTCGCGGTGAATGGCAAGCTCGCGGTGGTAGTCGGCCAGCGTGACGAAGCGCTCTTCGATGGGACTGTCAAACTCTTCGTCACTCTCAACAATGAATTCGCCGGGGCCGATCTCCGAAAGGTCGCTGTCCACGATCTGCAAGATAGGGAGGCGTACCCAAACCATCGGCTCATTGTCATTGAGGTAGCCTAGCGCGCCGTAGTGCAATCTGCGAAGATCATCGCACACCGTAAATCGAAATCCATCCTGCTCGTACCGCTCGATGACGGTTTGGTATGCAAGCTTTTCCGACACATTGATCGTCACTGCTTGTCGTGGTACTGATGATTTGTTCATCACATCCTCCGTTTGGTTGGATTCCAGATCGCTCGTCCTCGCATTTCGCACACACGGGGTTACGCCCCGTCTCTGCCATTGAGACAGGCGAGGTTCTGCCTACGGTTTCTTTTTGGTTCCCATAACATCCCGCCTCGTTGCGTCGTCCTGACATGTGCAGCGACGACCATGAACGTGGGCGATGTGGTTACACGTATCACATAGAACGCGAAACCCACCTTGTCTCCGCGCAGCCTTGAACAACCTACGGTAGATGTTCCCGTTTCGTTTTCGGTCGGACGTGCCACCGCCTCGCACATGGTCGATTACGAGGGCATCGATGGCGCTCTCACCGCAACAGGCGCAGCGCCCGCCGTAGCGGTTGATTACGACGCGCCTGATCTCGCGTTCTCTACGGCGTCTCGCCTCGCGACGGTGTTTCGCTCGTCGATAGGCCCTCTTTTCCTCGCAGCAGGACGCACACCATCTTGCCCCGGCGACGGGTGGGTCTCCGCCGCACTTCGCGCAGAGTCCGCGCCGGGCGCGCAACGCCCGTTTCCTGACATCTGCGCCTGTCCGGGACCGGCGGCACTTCCCGCAATATGAGGTATCACCTGCTGCCAGAGTTCCATCGCACAAGACGCATTGACCCTTGTTGAGCCGGGCAATCCTCCGTTTGCTTGATGACCTGCGCGCCCGTGCATTCTGGTCCGCGATGTGCTGCTCGCACAATCTGCGACCGGATTGCGGGAGCCTGTCACACCTCTCGCACACGCCTTGCATGGTCCGCGCGGCCCGCCGTCGCTTCGCGCGGTCTCGTGTCGCTTCCAAGTGTTCGCGGCAGAGCGTCCGATTCGGTACGGCTTCGCCGCCGCAATCACGGCATAGACCGACGGCTTGGCGGTGATCGCGGACAATCTTCTGGTAGCGTGCGCGACCGTCAGCACTGGTTCCGATGGGTTTGTTCATTACGTCTATCCTTATTCCTGTCTTCACGCTGGCGCTACACCGTCCGGTTCTGTGGTTAGGTTGCAGCCCTGCGATTTGCCTACGGAAATTCGCCACGGAATGTCGGAATTATTGTGCGTCCAATATTCCCGGCTGTTCCGTTGCGGCAGGGCCACTGGCGGTTGACAGGCATTTCATATCTCAAAACTCCGTAGGCAAACGAGTGAGCAGCACATTCCAATTGAACGCGGCGGAGTGGCCGTCGCATACCAAAACCAAGGAGGTGACAGATGACCAATGTACTCAGAGAAGCAGTGTTCGCGGGCCAAGATGCGGTTGAGAAT